>NZ_JAFCTX010000026.1:0-9244 GCF_049896245.1 Cypionkella sp. TWP1-2-1b2
CTGCGAAGCTCCATAGGATGTGATTTGCCCATCTCGATCCCCTATATCTGGAAAGATCAGGGAATCAGAAACCGTCCAAGATGGGAAGCCTGAATCATATGAACGGCGACTTGCTCTAGACCGTAAAGTGCGGCGACATTCTCGGCGGTGATGCCCATATGGCCAGTGCCGAATGGGCAGCTCAGCGCCCCCGTCATCATGTCGAGCATCTTGGTATCGCCCATCTTCTGGCCAAAGCGCGCGGTTTGCACCGCATAGGGTGCGCGGCTCATGCATTCCGCACCACCAGCCAACGCAATTTCGGCATCGCCCAGCAGCAACATTTGCATCGCCGAGACGATAGCCTGCGCGCCAGATCCACAGAGGCGGTTGACGTTCATCGCGGGCGTGGTTTCCGGCACCCCTGCCTGCATCGCGGCGACGCGGGCCAGATACATATCGCGCGGTTCGGTGTTGATGACATGGCCAAAAACCACGGTGCCGACCTGCCCCGCCTCGATCCCCGCCCGCGTGATGGCGGCTTTCGCGACATGGGTGGCAAGGTCGATGGGCGGAGTGGCGGAAAGCGAGCCGCCAAAGCTGCCGATGGCGGTGCGCGCGGTGGAAAGGATGAAAATGTCAGTCATGGGGCGGCCCTCTAGGGTTTGACGCGATCCGGGTGAGCAGCGGCGATGGCAGGGATTTCGCGCAGGTTTGCCACGATCCTTGCGGTTTGGGGGAAGGACGTCACGTCAATACCAATCCGCTCGGCATTGTAGATCTGCGGCACAAGGCAAAGATCGGCCATCGTCACGCTGTCGCCGTGGCAGTAGCGGCCTGTCGTGGTCAACATCGACTCAAAAGCGGTCAGACCCTTGGTGATGTAATGGCGGGTCCATGCCTCACTGGTCATCACCCCCATTGAACCTACATGGTCACGGATGGTCAGGTTGCAGACCGGGGCGATCTCCATTGCAATTGCGTAAGACAAAGCGCGGACATGGGCGCGAGCCGCGGGATCTTTCGGCAGCAAGCCGCCGCGCGTTTCATCCAGATATTCGATGATCGCAAGCGATTGCGTCAGCCGCAGGCCATCAATGTCCAGCGTCGGCACCAACCCTTGCGGATTCCGCGCGACATTCTCAGCCCCGCGCTGCTCGCCCTTCACCAGATCAACCGGATGGCTTTCATAAGGTAAGTTCAACAGGTTCAGCGCCATCCGCACCCGGTAAGCGGCGGACGAACGCCAGTAGTCGAAAAGCCTGATCATTTTTCCTCCAACAGACGCAGCAAGGCGGCGCGAAACAGTGGGGCATCCGCGCCGATCTGGGCCAGAATTTGAGTTTGATACGCATCGGCAATCGGCACGATGCGGTCGATTAAGTCACGGCCTTTGGGGGTAAGGCGCATATCCAGCAAGCGACGGTCTTCAAGATTTTCGCGCTTCTCAATCAGGCCCGAGGCTTCAAGCCGCGCCGCAGCCCGGCTGACCTTGGATTTGTCCATATCGACCCGCGCCTGAATCTCGCGCACGGACACCTGATCAACCTGTGCGAGATGCGCCAGCACCCGCCATTCGGGGATCGTCAGGCCAAATTCGGCGCGGTACAGTTCTGCAAAGCCCTTGGAAATACGGGCAGCGGCGACGGCCAACTGGTAGGGGAAGAAGGCGGAAAGATCGAAACTCATCATCAAGCCTCATGTTTTGCCTAAGCCTGCCTGCTGGTGGGGAATTTCGCAAGCGCGTACGGTTGACAGTGCTGTGCGGGCGGGGGACACCATGCACGGCAACCCGGAGATCCCCTTGCGCGACTTGATCAAAACCAATGCGGCGCTGTTGGTGATCAGCATTGCCAGCTTCATTCTGATGGGCGCGGGCACGGCGCTGTATGGTCCGGCGCTGCCAGTATTTGCGCGCGGATTTGACATTCCTATCGGCACGGCGGGGCTGCTGATTTCGGCGCATTGGATCGGGTGTTCGATTGGGGTCGCGGCGATGTTCGTTGTTGGCGCGCGCGCGACGCCCCGGCATGTGGTGGTGGCGATGACGGTGGGGGCCGGGTTGATGGCGCTGGGGACCAGTTGGGCGCTGACGGTGCTGGGGGCGATGGTGTTTGGCGCTGGGTATGGGGCGGCCACCGTGGTGTTCAACCCGAGGATGCTGCGGGCGTTTGGCGCGCGTGGACCGGCGATGCTCAGCCTGCTGAACGCAACTTTCGGAATCGGTGCTATCGGTGCGCCGCTGGTGTTCGTGGCTTTGGGCAATGACGCGGTGCTGAGTTTTACCATCTGTGCCGTGACCGGCGTGGTGATCACGGCTGCCGCAGGACCATCGGGGCGCGATGCGACGGTGGTGGCCAGTGCCTCAGCTACACCGTTCCGGCTGAACCTGCAGATCCTGATCTTCGGCGCGGTGGCAATCAGTGTTGAGGCCTGCCTGACCGGGCTTGGCCCCACCGCCCTGATCAACGCAGGCCTATCCGAGACCATAGCCGCCCAACTGCTGTCGGCGTTCTTCCTAGCCTTCCTCGCCGCCCGCCTCTGCCTGATGTTCGTGGCAGGATTGCTGCCCGCCTTCACGCTGTTCACCCTATCTCTGGTCGGAGCCTGTATCTCGGCCCTGATCGCCGCCTTATGGCTGCCCGGCGCGGGTTTTGTTGGCCTGGGCTTCTGCGCGGGCATGTTCTTCCCCACCGAATACGTCACCGCCACCCGCAAGATGGGCAACAACGCCCGCGTCGCCCCCGCCATCATCGGCGCTGGCCTCGTCGGCGGGGTCTTTGCACCGCTGCTGATGTCGCCTTTTCTGGAAACCATGGGCCAGCGCGGATTTTTCTGGGTGGTGGCCTGCACCACCGGGCTGCTGGCGCTTGGAGCTTTGGCCAATCTGCGCGCCATGAACCGCTAACTTCGCGGGTGGATTCATCCAGCCTCGCATATCGCTATTGACATCGTTGCACTTGCAACGATATTTTCCTGCTATAGATTAAACCCGATCCCGCACCGCGAGGCCGCCATGAATACCCAAAGTATGCCCTCAGGATTGACCCGCGCCGCAACACCAGTCGGCATCCACGCCCATTATATGCCCGGCTTCGGCAATGACTTTGAAACCGAGGCTTTGCCTGGCGCGTTGCCGCAGGGCATGAACTCTCCGCAGAAATGCAACTACGGGCTTTATGGCGAGCAACTGTCTGGCACTGCCTTCACCGCGCCAAGCCATCAGAATGAGCGGACATGGTGCTACCGCATCCGCCCCTCGGTCAAACACACGCATCGCTTTGAGAAGATTGACGTTCCCTACTGGAAATCCGCGCCGCACATCAACCCGGATGTGATCTCACTCGGACAATACCGCTGGGACCCGGTGCCACATTCCGACGCCGCGCTGACCTGGATTACCGGTATGCGCAGCATGACCACGGCGGGCGATGTGAACACCCAAGTCGGCATGGCGAGCCACGTTTACCTCGTCACCCAGTCGATGCAGGATGAATATTTCTTCAGTGCCGATAGCGAGCTTTTGATCGTCCCGCAGCAGGGTCGCCTGCGGTTTTGCACCGAATTGGGGGTGATTGACCTAGAGCCGCAGGAAATCGCCGTGATCCCGCGAGGGCTGGTGTATCGGGTTGAGGTGCTGGAAGGTCCCTGCCGCGGCTTTGTCTGCGAGAATTACGGACAAAAGTTCACATTGCCCGGACGTGGCCCGATTGGCGCGAATTGCATGGCCAATCCGCGCGATTTCAAGACCCCGGTGGCGGCGTTTGAAGATCGCGAGGTGCCGTCCTCGGTGGTGGTGAAATGGTGCGGCCAGTTCCACCGTACCCGCATTGGCCACAGCCCGCTGGACGTGGTGGCGTGGCATGGAAATTATGCTCCGGTGAAATATGATCTGCGGACGTATTGTCCGGTTGGCGCTATTCTGTTCGATCATCCAGATCCGTCGATCTTCACGGTTCTGACCGCTCCTTCGGGCGTGGAAGGCACCGCAAACATTGATTTCGTGCTGTTCCGCGAGCGTTGGATGGTTGCCGAAGATACCTTCCGCCCGCCGTGGTATCACAAGAATATCATGTCGGAACTGATGGGCAATATTTACGGCATTTATGATGCAAAACCTCAGGGATTTGTGCCGGGCGGGATGAGCCTCCACAACATGATGTTGCCACATGGGCCGGATAAGCAGGCCTTCGAGGGCGCATCGAACGCAGTACTGAAGGCCGAAAAGCTGGAGGAAACAATGTCCTTCATGTTTGAAACCCGCTTCCCACAGCACCTGACCGCCTTCGCCGCCAAAGAGGCTCCGATACAGGATGACTACATCGACTGTTGGGAGAGTCTGGAGAAGAAATTCGACGGCACGCCGGGGGTGAAATGACAAATAAGGTTTCACTGGCAGGAAAGTTCTGCCGACTTGACAGCCGCTTCAGCTTGCCCGCATCCCTAGGCCTTGGGCCGCAAGCATGGGAGAGTGCGCGATGAAAATTCTGAAATCCTGGGTGGCCAGCGCGAACTCCGCGACCACCGATTTCCCGCTGAACAACCTGCCTTGCGGCGTGTTTTCCCTTGGCGATGAACCGGGTCGCTGCGGTGTGGCCATCGGTGACTTCATTCTTGATGTAAGCGCTTTGGAAGCCGAAGGCCTGCTGAAGCTGGCCGATCACCCGCTGTTCGACGTGCCATTCTGGAACGAATTTATGGAGGCTGGCCCGAGCATCTGGGCCGAGTTTCGCGCCCAAGTCACCGCAATGCTCATCGACGGGGCCAGCAAGCGTTGGGTGGTCGAAGATCATCTGGTGCCGATGACGGATGCCGCGCTGCACCTGCCCTTCATTGTCGCCGAATACACCGATTTCTACGCCGGACGCCACCACGCCACCAACGTTGGCACCATGTTCCGCGGTGCAGAAAACGCGCTACCACCGAACTGGCTGCATATGCCGATTGGGTATAATGGTCGCGCCTCGTCTGTTGTGGTGTCTGGCAGCGAAGTCCGCCGCCCTTGGGGCCAGTTGAAAGCCCCAGAGTTCGACGCACCGATCTTTGCACCCTCACGCCGTTTCGATATCGAGTTGGAAATTGGCGCGATTGTTGGGCAATCTTCCGAGCATGGTCTGCCGGTGACTGTGGCTGAAGCCGATGCAATGATCTTCGGCTATGTTTTGCTAAATGATTGGTCTGCCAGAGATATTCAAGCTTGGGAATATCAACCGCTTGGCCCTTTCCAGGCCAAAGCCACCGCCACCAGCTTAAGTTCGTGGATCGTGATGAAAGCGGCGCTAGAACCGTTCCGCACCTCGACCCCACTGCGCGAAGTCCCGCTTCTGCCGCATCTGCAAGAGCCGGGACCGCTGCTTTATGACATCGCGCTAGAGGTTGGTTTGATGCCTGAGGGTGGCCACGAAACCATCATCAGTCGCACCAACTATGCGGAAATGTATTACTCTGCACCGCAGCAACTGGCACATCACACCACCTCTGGCTGCGCCATGAATGTCGGTGATCTTCTGGGTTCCGGCACGATTTCAGGCGCAACCAAGGACAGCCGGGGCAGCCTGCTGGAACTGTCCTGGGGTGGTAAAGAGCCCTTCGTGATTGCTGGCGGCATCCGCAGTTTCATCGAGGACAATGACACATTGACCCTGCGCGGAGCGGCGTTGGGCGACGGATATCGGATCGGGTTCGGCGCGTGTTCGGGCAAGGTGATCCCTGCGCTCGCGGACCCTTATGCAAGGAAGAATTGAATGGCCAAAGCGTTTGCATCTCAGGGCGATCTGACCGAGAAAAAGACCTCATTCGTCGAAATCGGTGACGAAATCTACGCCTTCACCGCCGAAGGTGATCCGAATTCCGGTGTGATCATCGGCGACGACTCGGTGATGGTGATTGAGGCGCAAGCAACGCCACGACTGGCACGCAAAGTGGTGGAATGTATCCGTTCCGTCACCGATAAGCCGATCAGCCACTTGGTCCTTACGCATTATCACGCCGTACGCGTTCTGGGCGCAAGTGCTTATGGTGCAAGGGAAATCATCATGTCTGACGCTGCGCGCGGTATGGTGATGGAACGCGGACAAGAGGATTGGGAAAGCGAATTTGGCCGCTTCCCGCGCCTGTTCCAAGGCCATGAGGAGATCCCCGGGCTGACCTTGCCGACCACCACGTTCAGCGATCAGATGACGGTGTATCTGGGCAAGCGGCGCGTCGACGTCATGCATCTGGGCCGCGCGCACACCGCTGGGGATGCGGTAGTTTGGGTGCCGGATTCCGAGGTGATGTTTACAGGTGATATCGTCGAGTATCACTCGGCCTGCTACTGCGGCGACGGGCATTTTGCCGATTGGACCGACACTTTGGCGAATATCGCGGCCTTCGATCCGGTGGCGATTGCATCGGGGCGCGGGGATGCGTTGATCGGCCGGGACATGGTGGGCAAAGCCATCGCCTCTACCGCTGATTTTGTGCAAAGCACCTACCGTCCGGCGGCAAAGGTGGCGGCGCGCGGGGGCAGCTTGAAAGAGGCTTGGAACGCGGTGCGGGCTGAATGTGACTCTAAGTTCGCCAATTTTGCGATCTACGAGCACTGCTTGCCGTTCAACGTCGCGCGCGCTTTTGACGAAGCACGCGGGATAGAGACACCACGCGTGTGGACGGCCGAACGTGACCGCCAGATGTGGGCAGATTTGCAGGGGTAATGTGAGCGCATATGCGTATCAACCCTATGATTATATTGCACCGGCTGGATTAAAGGCAACCGAGCCACGTCACAAAGTGATCATCGTTGGCGCTGGTCCGATTGGGCTGGCGATGGCGATTGAACTGGCAAATCACGGCGTTCTGGCGACGGTGCTGGATGACAACAATGTGGTGTCGGTAGGCTCGCGAGCGATCTGCTGGAGCAAACGTTCGCTGGAGATTTCGGATCGGCTTGGCGTAGGTGAACGATCCGTCACAAAAGACGTGACGTGGAAAGTGGGACGCACGTTTCATCGCGATAAAGAGGTGTTCAACTTTGATCTGCTGCCCGAAGACGGGCATAAGATGCCTGCCTTTGTGAACCTGCAACAGTATTTCGTCGAGGAATATCTGGTGCAGCGTGCGCAGGAGTTGACCATTGACCTGCGCTGGAAAAATCGCGTGACTTCGGTAGATCAGAAAGCGGATTTCGCCTCGGTTACGGTGGAAACCCCAGATGGATCCTACGCGTTGGAGGCGGATTGGGTGATCGCTTGCGATGGTGCGCGCAGCCCGATCCGAGAGATGATGGGGTTGGAGTTTGACGGGGAATTGTTCGAAGAACGATTTCTTATTGCCGACATCGAAATGCAGGGCGATTTCGCCAGTGAACGGTGGTTTTGGTTTGAGCCAAACTTCCATCAGGGCCAATCCGCGCTATTGCACAAGCAACCGGATAACATTTACCGAATAGATCTTCAGCTTGGCTGGGACACTGACCCAGAGGTGGAAAAACGGCCTGAGAATGTCATCCCGCGCATTGAGAATGTGGTGGGTCATGCCGATTTCAAACTGGATTGGGTCAGCGTCTATACTTTCCAATGTCGACGTTTACGAAGCTTTGTTCATAATCGGATTTTGTTCGCAGGCGACAGCGCACATGTCGTCTCACCCTTCGGCGCGCGGGGCGGAAATGGTGGCTTGGGCGATGTCGATGCCCTCGGTTGGCGGCTGGCGGCGGTGATAAACGGTACGGCTGCACCTGAAGCCCTACAGGGGTATGATCGCGAACGGTGTTACGGCGCGGATGAGAATTTGCTGAACTCAAGCCGCTCAACGCGCTTCATGTCGCCGGAAGCGGGCGTGGAGCGCCTGTTTCGCGATGCGGTTTTGCACCTTGCGGCACGGGCAGATTTTGCGCGGCCGATGGTGAATTCTGGGCGGTTGTCGAAGCCTTGTATTTATCCGCTGGATGCGCCCGATGCCGATCTTCCAGAAGACGCGCGACCTGGGGCTGTGGCGCCAGATGCGCCACTGGAACACGGTTGGATGACCGAGGTTTTGGGGCGCGAATTTGTCCTGTTGGTGCTGGGCTGCGATGCCCCAGAAATCGACGTACGTGTGGTAAAACCTGTGCTGACGGATATGATCCGCAGGCGCTATCTGGGTGATCAGCCACAGGCGGTTTACCTGATCAGACCCGATCAGGTAGTCGCGGCGCGCTGGCTTTCGGCCTCGGCAGCCGAGGTAGAAACGGCCTTGGTACAAAGTTGGAATGGATGATATGTTATTGTATACAAAGCCGAATATCGTAAATGCAGACAGCTTTTACACCGAGCTTCTGGCCGCGCATCGGGGTCTGCCAGAGGCAGAAAGTCATGCAATGAACGCGCGGCTTGTGTTGATTTTGGCCAATCACATCGGCGATGCAGAGGTACTGTCTCAGGCTTTGGCACTGGCAAAGGCCGCGAGCTAAGCCCTATTCGGGCAGCAACGCCACGCGTCCGGTTGCTGTCAGGTTAAACACCTTACGGCCCTCCAGAACCACCGCCGTCAAGGGCCCACCATAGGCCGCGCTCGAGTCGATATTGACCCGATTGCCGTAATGCATCGGCGCGTCCAAAGCGGTATGACCATGCACAATCAGCGCGCCAAAATCGCGGGTGTCTTCAAGGAAACCTTTGCGAATCCAGACCAAGTCATCCTCGGTCTGCTGCTCAATCGGGATGCCGGGACGGATGCCGGCGTGGACATAAATCACCTCGCCGCGCTGGTAATACGTTGAGCGGGATTCGAGGAATTGCAGATCAGCCTCGGGCACCGCCGCTACAGCCTCGGCATGGACCGGGGCAAGTGGGCGGTCAGCGGCATTCTTCACGCCGTAGGATTCCAAAGTTGCCGCTCCGCCGATCTTGGGGTGCAGATAGGATAGGTCGTTGCGCAGGCAAGGATCATGGTAATTGATGTCTCGGATGTAGTTTGTGAACATTCGGTCATGATTGCCTTTCAGCACCACCCAATCTTGCCCAGCCTCGATCCCGGCGCGCAGATATTCAACCACGCCACGGCAATCCGGGCCGCGATCAACCAGATCGCCAACATGCACAACCGGGGCTGCGCCATGTCTGGCTTGATCGGCGGCAATCCAGGCATGGACTTCACGCAAAAGCTCGATATGGCCGTGGATGTCGCCGATGGCATAGGTTCTCATACGCGCCTCTTGCTGCAAAGAGCGGGGGGGGGGCCCCCCCCCCCCCCCCCCGGGGGGGTATGGCGAAAAGGATATTGGCAGGGGGGGGGTTGGACGGCC
>NZ_JAFCTX010000026.1:9254-70160 GCF_049896245.1 Cypionkella sp. TWP1-2-1b2
GCTGGGACTTCCCCAAAACGCTCGATAGGGCCGTGGTGGTCGCCGTTGGCATTGGTTCTCATCCGCGCCTCTTGCTGCAAAGACCGGGGGCTTCACGCCCCCGGACCCCCGTGGAGTATTTCTGCCAAGATGAATTGGCAAGTCGGGTTTAGGCCACGTCGAATTGCAGCGCTTTCACCGATTGGAACATGCCGGTGGATTCGAGGGTTTCCAGCACCTTGGGGTCGATGGCTTGGTCAAGATACAGGATGGCGATGGCCTGTTTGCCGATGCCTTCGCGACCAAGCGTGAAGTTCGCGATGTTGACGTTGTTTTTCGACATTGTCATGCCGAGAAGGCCGATGATGCCGGGCACGTCATCATTGGTGGTGTAAAGCATGTGTTCGCCGATTTCAGCGTCAATGTTGATGCCCTTGATCTGGATGAAGCGCGGCTTGCCATCGCTGAAACAAGTGCCTGCGACCGAGCGTTCGCGCTTTTCGGTCACCATGGTGACTTTTATGTAAGCGTCGAAGGTGCCGGTTTTGTCTTGACGGGTGGTTGAGATCTGGATGCCTTTATCTTTCGCCACGATGGGGGCCGAGACGAGGTTTACATCGGGGTTTTGGGTTTTCAACACACCTGCGATGACGGCGGAATTGAGGGCTGCAAGGTTCATGCCCGCGACTGTGCCGTCATAGAGGATGTTGATGGCTTTGATCGGTTCTTCGGTCATCTGGCCGATGAAAGCGCCCAAATGCGACGCGAGTTTGATCCACGGGCCCATAATCGCGGCTTCTTCTGCGGTGACATTCGGCATGTTCAGCGCGTTAGAGACGGCACCCGTCAGCAGGTAATCTGACATCTGTTCAGCCACTTGCAACGCGACGTTCTCTTGGGCTTCAGTCGTGGCCGCGCCCAAGTGCGGGGTGCAGACAACGTTGGGCATGTTGAACAGCGGGGAGGAGGTGGCGGGTTCAACCTCAAACACATCCAGTGCTGCCCCGGCAACATGGCCGGATTTAAGCGCATCGACTAGGGCTGCTTCGTCGATCAGACCACCACGGGCGCAGTTGATGATGCGCACACCCTTCTTGGTTTTCGCCAGATTTTCGGCGGACAGGATATTGCGGGTTTTATCGGTTAAGGGGACGTGCAGGGTGATGAAATCGGCGCGGGCGAGGAGTTCATCGAGGTCTACCTTGGTGACGCCGAGGGTCTTGGCACGGTCATCCGACAGGAAGGGATCGTAGGCGACGACCTTCATATGCAGGCCGACAGCGCGGTTGCAGACGATGCCGCCGATGTTGCCCGCCCCGATCACACCGAGGGTTTTGTTGAACAATTCCACGCCCATGAATCGGGATTTCTCCCATTTACCGGCTTGGGTGCTGGCGTTGGCTTCGGGCAGTTGCCGCGCCACAGCAAACATCATCGCGATGGCGTGTTCGGCGGTGGTGATCGAGTTGCCGAACGGCGTGTTCATCACAATCACGCCCTTTTTCGACGCAGCGGGGATGTCAACGTTATCGACACCGATGCCTGCACGGCCGATGACTTTCAGCTTTGTGGCAAGGCTGAGCAGCTTGTCGGTGACTTTGGTGGCCGAACGGATCGCAAGGCCATCGTATTGGTCGATGATCGCGGCGAGCGCGTCTTTGTCTTTGCCGAGTTTGGGCATGTAATCCACCTCGACCCCACGGTCGCGGAAGATTTGCACGGCGGTTTCAGAGAGTTCGTCAGATACGAGAACGCGGGGGGCCATGGGGACTCCTATGATTTGCGAGGGGGATGGCGGGGTGAGCCCCGCCCTACGGATTGGGTAGGGCGGGGTTCACCCCGCCATCCCGTTCAAACTTGCGCGGCGATTTCCGCATCAAAGGCATTGGCGATCCATGGCATCAGCGCCGTCACATCGGCGGTTTCCACCGTCGAGCCGCACCAGATCCGTAGGCCCGCGGGCGCATCGCGGTAAGCACCGATATCATAGGCGACCTTGGCCTGCTCTAATCGTTTGGCGACGGCTTTGGCGAAAGCCTCGCCGTCTTTGATACGGGGATCGTTGAATTTCAGGCACACGCTGGTCGTCGAGGCAATCGCGGGGGTTTCGGCAAGGTTTTGCAGCCAAGGGTTGGCGGCGCAGAAATCCCAGACCACTTTGGCGTTGGCGGTGGCGCGACCCACCAAGCCGTTCAGCCCGCCCACCGACTGCGCCCATTTCAGTGACACAAGGTAGTCTTCCACCGCGAGCATCGAGGGGGTGTTGATCGTCTCACCCACGAAAATGCCTTCAATGACTTTGCCCTTGCTGGTCATGCGGAAAATCTTCGGCAAAGGCCATGCGGGGGTGTAGCTTTCCAGCCGTTCCACCGCGCGGGGCGACAGCATAATCATGCCATGCGCACCTTCGCCGCCCAGCACTTTCTGCCAGCTAAAGGTGGTGACATCCAGCTTGGCCCAGTCGAGATGCATTGCGAAGGCAGCAGAAGTGGCGTCGCAGACGGTCAGGCCCTGACGATCCGCCGGGATCGCATCGGCATTCGGCAGGCGGCAGCCAGAGGTGGTGCCGTTCCAAGTGAACACAATGTCCGAATTGAAATCGACCGTGGCGAAGTCAACAATCTGGCCGTATGGGGCAATTTTGACTTTCGCGTCGAGTTTCAGCTGTTTGACCACATCAGTCACCCAGCCTTCGCCGAACGACTCCCACGCCAGCATTTCAACCGGGCGGGCACCCAGCAAGGACCACATTGCCATCTCGACAGCACCCGTGTCAGAGCCGGGGACAATGCCGATACGGTAATCGGCAGGAACGTTCAGAATCTCACGGGTCAGGTCAATCGCCTGTTTCAGCTTGGCCTTGCCAACAGAGGCACGGTGCGAGCGGCCCAAGGGCGCATCGCCAAGCATATCAAGGGTATAACCGGGGATTTTGGCACAGGGGCCAGACGAAAAGCGCGGGTTTGCCGGGCGCGTTGCCGGGGCGGTCAGATCGCTCATGGTATCCTCACAGATAAATGCCCTTCGTTGGGGAAGGGTGTCCCGCCGCCGCGCATATTGGCCCTGCCGGGGTGGCGCAAGCCAAATAATCGCGCTATTCCGGCGCGTCATCTGCAAAAACCGACACAAATCTCCACTATCGGAAACATGCCATGTTCGTAGCCACTTTGCTGACCAACCCCAATCGCCCTGTGCTTGACCGTGTGACGGTTGAATCTTTGCGCAATGCTTGGGGTGGTGGCGATGCGGTGTGGCTAGACCCCGGTGTGGCGGCGGAATTCTCGGTTGCGGCGATGCCTGTAAATCGGTGGGATGTCTGGCAGGGCTTGCAGGGCATCGGCGTTGATCTGGTGGTGCAAAGGGCTGAAGGGCGGCGCAAGAAACTGCTGATCGCCGATATGGACAGCACGATGATCGAGCAGGAATGTATTGATGAGTTGGCCGATGAGGCGGGCGTCGGGGCCTATGTCGCCGGGATCACCGCGCGGGCGATGAACGGCGAGTTGGATTTTGAGGATGCTTTGCGGGAAAGAGTAGGCTTGTTGAAGGGCCTGCCTGCCACGGTGATCGCCCAAGTGGTGCGCGACCGGATCACTCTTATGTCGGGGGGGCCGCAGTTGCTGGCGACGATGAAGGCCAATGGCGCGCATGCGGCACTGGTGTCGGGTGGCTTTACCGCCTTCACCTCGGCGATTGCCGGGATGTTGGGGTTTGATGAAAACCGCGCCAATATCTTGCTGATCGAGGACAATAAGCTGACGGGCCAAGTGGCGGAGCCGATCTTGGGGCGGGCTGCGAAGGTGACGGCGCTGGAGGAGATTTCGACGCGGTTGGGGATTTCGATCGCCGATGCGATAGCGGTGGGCGATGGCGCGAATGATCTGGGGATGCTCGGGCTGGCTGGGGCCGGGGTGGCGTTGCACGCCAAACCCGCCGTCGCTGCGCAATGCGATTTGCGGGTCAATCACGGTGATCTGACGGCTTTGCTATATATGCAGGGCTATAGCCGCGAGGAGTTCGTGGCATGATTGTTCGGCCTGCGACCGCACAAGATGCCGAAGCCATGACCGCGCTTCAGAATGAGATTATCCGCATCGGCGGCACCACCGCCTATCAACAGCCGCGCGCGCGTGGTGAAGTGTTGGAAAGCTACGTCACCGGACTCGCAGTGATTGGGTGTCAGTTGGCCGAGGAGAAGGGCCAAGTGCTGGGCTTTCAGGTTGTAGGCCGCTCGCCGGAACTGCCCGAAGGCTGGGCGGATATCGGCACGTTCGTGCAGCCGGGACTGCAAGCGCGCGGCATTGGGGCGGCGCTGTTTGCGGCCAGCCTGACGGCGGCGCGTGTAGCGGGGGTGCGGGTTCTGAACGCCTCTATCCGCGCCGACAACGTGCCGGGGCTTGCCTATTATGCCCGGCGCGGGTTTGTGGATTATGCCAGCAACCCGGATTGGGCGCTGGCAGATGGCCGCAAGGTGGGCCGGATCAGCCGCCGCTTTGATCTGTAAGCGGGGCGTTTGATGTTTGAAATTGCCACAAATCTGACCCTGTTGCTGGTCTGCGCCGCTTTTGTCGCAGGATTTGTCGATGCGATTGCGGGCGGGGGTGGGTTGATCTCGGTCCCTGCCCTGCTGCTGGCGGGGGCGTCGCCGATCGAGGCTTTGGCCACAAATAAACTTCAGGGCAGTTTTGGCGCGGGCACGGCAGTGCTGGCCTATGCGCGGGCGGGACATGTGAAACCCTTGCAGCAGTTGGGAATGGCGGCGGTTGCGGCGATGGCTGGGGGGATGGGCGCGCTGGTGGCGCATCTGATGCCCGCCGAGGTGCTGCGAATCATCATGCCGGTGATATTGGTCGCGGTGGCGCTGTTCTTTGCCTTCAAACCGGGGCTGAGCGATCTGGATCGGGTGGAGCGGATCAAGCCTGCGGTGTTTACTTTCACAGCTGTGCCTTTGATTGCCGCCTATGATGGCTTTTTCGGGCCGGGGACGGGCAGTTTTTTCATGCTGGCCTTTGTCATGCTGGCAGGGTTTGGGGTGTTGAAGGCGACGGCCCATACCAAGATGCTGAACTTCGCCTCAAACATCGGATCTTTGGCGGTGTTTGCGTGGAGTGGGGCGACTTGGTGGGGCGTGGGGCTGGCGATGGCTGCGGGTCAGGTCGCGGGGGCGTCTTTGGGGGCGAGGCTTGCGATGCGGATCGGGGCGCGGTTGATCAAGCCTTTGCTGGTGGCGACCTCGACAGCGATGGCATTGCGGTTATTGTGGCAGGCGTTTGGCTGATGGTCCCAACTCGGGACAAAATTTTGTTGTTTTATATCAGACTGTTGGCATAGGCGTTTTAAGGGATTTTTAACGTTTGCGCCTGTGCAGAGGTGGAACTGGGGGTTTCACACCCCCAGACCCCTGCGGGATATTTAGGAACAGATGAAACAATTTGACTAAAATTTGCTTTCACATTGGCAGAAATACTCCACGGGGGTCCGGGGGTGTGAAACCCCCGGCTTGGCCAGCCCAGCGCGCAAGCTGCTGGCTATTGACCCCAATCCGCCGCTTGCATTTCGCGCAATCGGCTGGCGGTGCGCTCGAACTCAAAGCTGCCGGAGCCTTCGATGTAGAGGCGTTCTGGCTCGTCTGCGGCAGAGCAGATCAGTCTGGTTTTCGCCTCATACAAAGCGTCGATCAGGATGACGAAGCGTTTGGCTTCGTTGTAGTTGCTGGCGGAAAGCTGCGGGATGTCCTCCAGGATCAGCACCCGCACGGCGCTGGCGATGGCGAGGAAATCGGCGGGGCCGAGGGGTTTGGCGCATAACTCCCAGAAGCTGGCGCGACCGATGCCATTGGCAAAGCGCGGCAGCACGGTTTCGCGGCCATTGACGGGCAGGCGCAGGGGTTCGCCTGCTGCCCCCCCGGTCAGGTCGCGCCAAATTGCATTGATCGCGTCTTTCGCGCGGCCTGCGGGGTGGAAATACACTTGCGCGCCAGTCAGGCGGTGTTGGCGGTAGTCGTTGGGCGAGGCGATCTCGGACACCTGCAGCCGTTCGCGCAGCATGGCGATGAAGGGCAGGAACAAAGCGCGGCTGAGGCCGTCTTTGTAGAGGTCTTCGGGCGGGCGGTTGGAGGTGGTGACGATCACCACGCCAGCGGCCAGCAGTTTTTCGAACAAGCGCCCCACAATCATCGCATCGGTGATGTCGGTGATCTGCATTTCGTCAAACGCCAGCAGTCGCACGTCGCGGCTGATCGCATCGGCCACCGGGGCTATGGCATCGTCAACACCGGTTTTACGGGCATCAAACATGGCGTGGTGGATTTCCTGCATGAAGGCGTGGAAATGCACCCGGCGTTTTTGTGGGATGCCGAGGTTTGCGTAGAACAAATCCATCAGCATGGATTTGCCGCGACCGACGCCGCCCCAAAGATACAGGCCCTTTGGCGGGGTTACAGGTTTGGCAAACAGGCCCGCGAACAGGCCAACTTTGCGGTTGGCGCTCGCTTCCAACCAGAGCCGCAAATCTTCCAGCAGCGGCAGCAAAGCCAGTTGGGCTGCGTCAGGGCTCAGGCGGCCTTTGGCCACTTCGGCGTTGTAAATCTCGGTCAGGGTCATTCGCATACCGTTGTATACCAGCGCCCTCGGTGCGAGGGAAGTCTGGGACAGCTTAGGGTGCAAAACCGATATGGCAATCTCGGGCTTGATCCGGCGCGGTTGCCGCTGCAAACTGCGCTAAAGTTTTTCCCTGAGGCCGCCGTCGTTTTTTCTAGGTGGCAGATTTAGAAGCGCTATTGTGGGCCTATGGCTCGGTAAATTGAGGTTGGCATGTCTTGGTATAGCAAGGTTGCGTGGAAGGAAGGGCTGTTCTTGCAGCCGCACCACTTGCAGCAAAGTGATCGCTATGTAGAAAAGCTGATCGAAGCGCGGGTGCGGCATGTCTCGCCCTATCCTTGGGGCATCGAGGAAATGAAGGTCAACCGCGACCGCTTGCAGCAGGGGCGGATTGAATTGGCCTCGGTGGCGGGGATTTTTCCTGACGGGACGCCGTTTGAAGCGCCGGGGATTTCGCCTTTGCCACGGGCAATTGAGGTGCCCGGCGGTTCGGATGGGCTTGGCGTGTGGTTGACTCTGCCGGATCAGGTTATGAACGGGCGCGAGGTGGCGATGGAGGCTGAGGCTGGCTCTCGCTATGTTCTGGGGGCTGAGACGGTGGCGGATAGCGCCTCGGCGTTGCGGTTGGAGCAGCAGATTGAGGTGGCATCGCCCCGGTTGGAGCTGGATGTGCGGGCGACGGCGAAGCCCGGCTATCAGTGCATCAAGATCGCGCGGATCGTGGAAGTGCGCGACAATGTGGTGATCTTGGACGATGCCTTCCCGCCGCCCCTGCTGACGATCTCGGCGCATGGCGTGGCTTTGGGCTGGCTGGACCGGGTGATCGGCTGGGTGGAAACCAAGCTGGATAGTTTGGCACGCTATGCGGCGGACCCTTCGGCGGCAGGCGGGTTGCAGGCGACGGATTACTTCATGTTGCTATGCCTGAACCGGCAGATCAACGTGCTGCGGCATTTGCGGCAATCGCGCTATGTGCATCCAGAGCGGCTGTATGAGGAGTTGCTGCGGTTCTCGGGTGAGTTGTGGACGTTTGATCAGGATAAGCGCTTGGCGCCGCCCTATGACGCCTATGACCATGCTGATCTGAAGGGCTCGGTCGAGCCTGTGGTGCGGGATATTCAGCGGTTGCTGAGCCGCGATGTGGGCCGGGCAACGCGGTTGGATTTGGTTCAGGTGCGGCAGAATTCCTATCTGGCGCAGGTGCCGGATAGGAATTTGTTCCGCGATGCGACGTTTGTGGTCGAGGTGGAAAGTTCGCGGGCGTTGACGCTGGTGCAGCAGCAGTTTCCTCTGCTCTGCAAGGTCGGCCCGAACACCCGGATGTCGGAAATTGTGAACAATAACCTGCCGGGGATCGAGTTGATCCATATTCCAACACCGCCAAGGCAAATCCGGGCGGTGTCGCGCAATGTGTATTTTATCTTGGAGAAGAACTCGCCGCTGTGGCGGGAGTTTTCGACCGCTCCGGCCATCGGGATGCACTTTGCCGGGGATTGGCCTGATCTGAAGATGGAGTTGTGGGCCATCGTGGAGACCAAGGCATGAGCGGCAGCGGCGATGGCAAAGACAAGACCGTCATTGGCGGCATGGGGATGCCGCAGCCTTTGTCGGGTGGGGTATCACCGATGCCGGGGGGGAAGCGGCAGGTTAGCCCCAATGAGCGAACGGTGATTGGTGGCGCGCTGCCGGGGGCTGGCGGGGCGTTTGGGCCGGGCGGGTTTGGGCCTGCTGCGGGGGGGATGCCTTCGGCTTCGTCGCCGGGGTTTTCGGGTGAGGCGGATGCTTGGGGCGTGCCTGCGCCTGCGCCCGCAGGTGGCGGTCAGGGCGGTTTTGCGCCGATTCCGTCTGCATCGACGCATCCGGGGGTGAATTCTCCGGGCTTTGGCGGGCAGCCATTTGGGCAAGCGCCTGCGCCGCGCCCAGTGGCGGGGGCGTTTGCACAACCAGATCAGTTTTTTCCCGATGCCTCGACTGCCCAGCCTACGAATTACGCCAATACCGGGCCGAAGATTGATCTGCGCAAAGCTCTGGTGGCCAAGGGTCTGGGGGCTGGCGGGCCAAAAAGCCCGATGCTGGCGGCAGCGGCCAACCTGTTGATTTTGTTCGGGCGCTTGCGGACTCAGATGGTCGAGATGGAGGCGGTTCCGTTGATGGAATACGTCACCCGCGAGATTGAGGGGTTTGAGGAGAACTGCCTGAAAGGCGGGGTGGACGCGCATCAGACGCAGGTGGCAAAGTACCTTTTGTGCGGCACGGCGGACGATATTGTGCAGAATATCCCCGGCACGGATCGGCATTTGTGGATTCAATATTCGATGGTTGCGCGGTTTTTCAATCGGCGCACCTCAGGCGTGGGGTTTTTTCAAGAGGTTGAAAAGGCGTTGCAGGCCCCGGCGCAGAATTTCCAGCTTTTGGAATTGGCGATGAGCTGTTTGTCATTGGGGTTTGAGGGACAATATCGAAGCGCCCCGAATGGGGCTGTGGAACTCGCGCGGGTGCGGGGGATGATTTATGACAGCCTGCGCCGGGTGCAGAACCGCCCCGATGATGATATTTCGCCGCGCTGGCAGCCGGTTATGGTCGGCGGGCGGCGGCGGTTTGGTGGCACGCCGCTGTGGGTGATCGGATCGGTGCTGGGGGTGGTGCTGATGGGCGCTTACTTTGGCCTCTCGACACTGATCGCGCAGGAAGGCTCTGTGGTGTCGCAACGGCTGTTGTCGCTGACGCCGACCTCTAAGATTAGCCTCGTGCGGGCGGTGGCGTTTACGCCGTTGGAGGTGGTGCCTGTCACCGAAAGCAGCCAGTTGGACCGTCTGCAACAGAAGATGAAAGACGATATCGCCAGTGGCTTGGTGGCGGTCGATATCAAGGGTGATTTCATCTTTATCCGCGTCAGCAACGCGGCGCTGTTTGCTTCGGGTAAGGCCGAGACCAAGAAAGAATTCAACGACTTGGCTGCGCGGATTACAGCGGCTTTGGATAAGGAGCCCGGGCCGGTTTATGTCTGGGGCTATACCGACAACGTGCCGATGTCGGGGCGCGGGCGGTTCAAAAACAACCACGATCTGTCGCAGGCGCGGGCCGAAGCGGTGCAAAAGGTGCTGGCGGTGGGTATGACTGATCCGAGCCGCTTTGAGGTTGAGGGTAAGGGCGAGGCCGAACCGATTGGCGACAATGCCAGCGATCAGGGCCGCAGTGCCAATCGTCGGGTTGAGATTATGATCAAGCGGGAAGAGACTTTGCAATGAAATGGCTAAAGTTGACGCTGATTTTGATCGGGTTTCTGGCGTTTTCTGCCGTGGTCTGGTTCGCCGGGCCGCTGATTGGCTTCGGCGAAGCACATCCGTTTGATCCGGTTTGGGTGCGGGCGCTGATCATTGGTTTGCTGGCGCTGGTGCTGCTGGTCTGGGGGCTGGTGGCACTGTTGCGGCGGCGCAAGGGCAGTGCGGCGCTGGAAAAGGCGATTGTGGTGGATGCGCCTGCGGGCGATGGGCGGGAACTGGCCAGCCGGATGACGGCGGCTTTGAGCACGTTGAAGAAGTCTGGTAATTCAAAGACTTATCTTTACGATATGCCTTGGTATGTGATCATCGGGCCGCCAGGTTCGGGCAAGACGACCGCCCTTGTGAACAGTGAAATCAAGTTTCCGCTGTCGGGTCAGCAGGGCGGTTTGCAGGGCTTTGGCGGCACGCGCTATTGCGATTGGTGGTTTGCCGAAGACGCCGTGATGATCGACACGGCGGGGAGGTATACCACGCAGGATAGTGATGAGGGCACGGATAAGGCGTCGTGGACCAGCTTCCTGAATTTGTTGAAGAAAAACCGACCTAAGCAGCCGATCAACGGGGTTATCCTCGCGATTTCGGTGGCCGATCTGATGAACGCGGGGCCGGATAAGATCACCGCCCATGCGGAAACGATCCGGGCGCGGCTGGGGGAAATTCACGAGACGTTGAAGGTCGATTTCCCGGTTTATGTGATGTTCACCAAGGCGGATCTGATCGCCGGGTTCCGCGAGTATTTCAGTTCTTTCGCGGCGGGGCGGCGGAAAAAGGTTTGGGGCGCGACCTTCCAGACTGAAAACCGCAAAGAGCAGACGTTTGATCGGGTTGCGGGCGAGTTTGATGCGCTGGTGGCGCGGCTTTCGGATGAGGTGATTGATCGGTTGTCGGAAGAACCCGACGGCGTGAACCGCATCGCGATTTTCGGACTTCCCGGCCAGATGGCGATGCTGAAGGACGAGGTGGAATCGTTCTTGCGGCAGGTGTTTGAGCCGACGCGCTATAAAACTTCGGCCATGCTGCGTGGGTTCTATTTCACCTCTGGCACGCAAGAAGGCACGCCGATTGATCAGGTTTTGGGCGCGATGAGCCGGTCTTTGGGCGTGCAGGCGCAGCTATCCGGCAAGGGCAAAAGTTTCTTCCTGCATGATCTTTTGACCAAGGTGATTTTTGGCGAACAGGGCTGGGTGTCTTATGATCGCAAGGCGGTGCGGCGGGCTTCTGTGCTGCGGATCGGGCTGACCACGGCGATGTTTTTGGCCTCGGCGGGTATTTTGGGGGCCTGGGGGTATAGCTATCTGAACAACCGCACGCTGGTGGCTTCGGCCCAAGCGGCGATGGCGGATTATGAGTTGGCGGCGACCGAGGATTTGCAGGCGATTGAGGTCAAGGACACCGATTTTCTGCGCATCAGCAATGAGTTGAAGCTGCTGCGCACCATGCCGTCGGGGTTTGAATCGCCCGAGGAGCCGGAAGGGGATTGGACGCGCGGCTTTGGGTTGTCGCAGCAGGGCGCGATCCGGCAGGCGGCGCGGGATTCTTATGCGCAGGCGTTGGAGCGGTTGTTGCGGCCTCGGTTGGTGTTGCGGGTCGAAGGCCAGTTGCAGCAGTTCGTTTTGGCGAATGAGCCGATCCCGATTTATGAGACGTTGAAGGTGTATAAGCTGCTGGGGGGGGCGGCCCCAGCGCCGCAGGATGATCTGGTGAAGACGTGGTTCCATGATGATTGGGAGCAGGTCTTGTTCCCCGGCATCAACGAAGAACCGGCGCGGGATATGCTGAACAAGCATTTGGCGGCGATGCTGGAGTTGGATGATACCACAGCGCCGACGGTGGAGTTGAACGCCGATCTGGTCGCCAAGGCCGAAGTGATCTTGGCGCGGATGTCAGTGGCGGATCAGGCGTATTCACTGATCGTCGCGACCGCCCCGGTGTCGGGTCTGCCGGATTTCAATGTGGTGGAACGGGCGGGGCCGGATGCGCGGCTGGTGTTTGAAACCGTGGACGGGTCCGACCTTGGCACGCTGACGGTGCCTGCGCTGTATACCTATGCCGGGTTCAATGATTTCTTTCTGGAGCAGTTGGCGGCGGTGGCGCATAAGCTTGAGACCGAACAATGGGTTATGGGCGAACAGGCGGCTGCGGCGAAGGTGGATGAGCAGTTGTCGCGGCTGGGCCCGCAACTGCTGGCGCGGTATCGTGAGGATTATCTGGCGGCTTGGGATGCGGTGTTGTCGAATATCAAGCTCGCGCCGATGGCGGCGGATAAACCGGCTTATATGGCGTTGTCGGCGGCATCCTCGCCCACGACCTCACCGATTTTGAAGCTGGTTGAGGGGATTTCGGCGGAAACCAAACTGACGCAGCCTTTGGTGCCAGAGGGTGCTGTAGAGCAGGCTGCGGGAGAGGCCGATGCGGTGGCAGGGGCGATTTCGCAGGCGGGCAGTGATGTGACGCAGATGATCGCCAGCCGGACCAGTGGCTTGCAGCGGATTGGCCTTGATATCGCGCTTGCGGCAGGCAAATCGCAAAAGCGCGCGGGGGCGGCTGCGGGCTCTGCTCCGACGATTCCGGGCGCGGATATTGAGGCGCAGTTTGCCGAGTATCACGCGCTGCTGGAAGGCACCCCGGGGACGCGGCCGATTGATGCTTTGCTGAACTCGCTGGGCGCGATCCAGCAGGGCTTGGTGATTGCGGCGGGGTTCAATCAGGCGGAAGCCAATGCGCAAATTCCGGCGCTGATCGGGCAGTTGAAGACGGCGGCCAGCCGTTTGCCGCCCGAGTTGTCGCGGATGGTGAATGAGGCGGTGGATAATTTTGAGGGCGATGCGGCCTCGACGGCGGTGGCGCAGATCAATGCCGATCTGACCTCGCAGGTGACGGCGGTGTGCGAGGGCATCGTTGACGGGCGCTATCCGTTCAGCAAAAGCCCAGGCAGGCAGGTGCCTTTGTCGGAGTTTGCGCAGTTGTTTGCCCCCGATGGCGTGCTGGATCGGTTCTTCAATGCCAATCTGGCGATCCACGCCAATATGGGCGCGGGGGATTGGACGTGGCGGGACGATAGCCCACTGGCGAAGAAGCTAAGCCTGCAAAGCCTGCGGCAGTTTCAGAAGGCGGCGGCGATCAGGGACGCGTTCTTTCCGGGGCGATCCCCGGTCGTCAAGCTGGATGTGACGGTGAACCAGATCACCGCGCATGACCGGATCAAGCAGTCGATTCTGGTGATTGACGATCAGCCGATCCAGATGCGCAAGGCGGGGAATACGCCGGTAACTGTGACCTGGCCGGGGGGGGCGGGGAACACTTCGGTGCAACTGCTGCCTGAGATGAACAACCGCGAAAGCCAGATCATGTATCAGGGGCCGTGGGCGCTGTTGCAGTTCATCCGCGATGGCAATCCGCGCCAGATCGGCGATGTGATGCAGGTGGATTATGTGATCGGCGGGCGCAACATCACCTATGAAATCCGGGTCAATGCGCTGGTCAACCCGTTCAACATGGCAGAACTGCGCGAGTTCCGCTGCCCTACCGGTTTGTAGATGGGGGGGCTTTAGATGCTGGCGCTGTATGGCAAACATCCGTCGAAGGGGGATTTCATCGGCGGCGGTTTGCCGGTTCAGACTGGGCTGGAGGGCTGGCTGGATTCTGTGTTGGCCGAGGCGCGGCATGGATTGGATGCCGAGTGGGAAACGGTTTGGGGATCAGCGCGACCCTTGCGATTTTGGATTGGGCCCAGTGTTTGGGGTGAGGCTTGCGCGGGGGTTTTAAGCCCGAGTGCAGATAAGGTCGGGCGGCGCTATCCGCTGCTGATCGCAGGGTTTGGCGCGGAGTGCCCGCCCTGCCCGGTGATTGATCCGGCGCAGGAGTGGCACGCAGGTGTGGAGGCGAAGCTGATCGAAATGCTGGCGGGCGAGACTGCCGAGTTGAACGGGTTTTCAGCCCCCTGCCCCGCCGCGTTGCCCGCTGGCCCACCGGAGTTTTGGGCCGCTCGGCCCGGTGCAGACGTTGTGGGGCTGCTGGAGGATATCGCGATCACCGACCATCATCGCGCCAGCCACCACCGCAGTTATTGGTGGATTGCCGGGGACGACTTCGGCCATAGCCAAGTTTGGGCGGGCGAAGGTTTGCCATCTGGCCATGTTATGGCGTGGTTTTTGCGGGGCTATGCTGAAAATGCTTAAGCAGGTTGGGGCTAGGCAGTTGCATAGGTTTCCGCCTAAGCTGGCCAAATGTTTTCAGCCCGCCTGTAATAAGCCCGGCGGGCAAGGTTGTTTCAAATGGGTGGGTCGATGATAGAGGCTCCATTTCAATTCGAGACTGGCGCTGCGACCGATACGGGCCGCGTGCGCGATCACAATGAAGACAGTTATCTGACGCTGCCCGAGGCCGGGGTTTGGGTGGTGGCCGATGGCATGGGCGGGCACCATGCGGGCGATTTTGCCAGCAAGGCGATTGTGGAAAGTGTGGGGTCTTTGGGCCGCCCGGTTTCCGCGCCGGATTTGCAGGCTCGGTTTATGGATCGGTTGCTGCGGGCGCATCAGTTGATTCAGGATCAGTCAGCGCTGCTGAATGGTGCGACAGTGGGGGCAACCTTGGTGGCCTTGCTGGCGTTTGATCAGCATTTCGCTTGTGTGTGGTCGGGCGACAGCCGGATTTATCTGCTGCGCGCGGGCCAATATACCCAAGTCACAGTGGATCATACCGAGGTCAATGAATTGCTGCGCACTGGTGCGATCACGGCGGAACAGGCGCTGACTTGGCCGCGCCGCAACGTGATCACGCGGGCGATTGGGGTTCATGCGACGCCGCAGACCGATGAGCGTTCGGGGGGGGTGGCGGATGGCGATGTGTTCTTGTTGTGCTCGGATGGGCTGACCGAACATGTTGAAGATCACGAGATGGCCGAGGCTTTGGGCCGCTTTGCACCGCAAGCCGCCTGCGATGCGCTGATACAAATGACGTTGGCGCGCGGGGCGCGTGATAATGTGACTGTGGTGGTGGTGAAAGTCAGCGCCGCGAGGGCGTGGCAATGAGCGACACGCCAAACTCTGGCCCAAACCATGCCACAACGGTTTCTTCCGGCACCCTGATCATGGGCACCTATGAGATTGAGCGTCTGATCAACTCGGGCGGTATGGGCGAGGTTTACCGGGGCCGTAATATCCACAATGACGAGCCTGTGGCGATCAAGATCGTGCTGCCATCGTTGGCGCATGACCCAAAAATCGTGGCGTTGTTCCAGAAGGAAAGCACGACGCTGTCGCGGCTAAGCCACGAAGCGATTGTGCGGTATCATGTGTTTACCGTCGATCCGACCATCGGGCGGCCTTGCATGGTGATGGAGTTTGTCTCGGGCACTTCGATGTCTGACCGCATCGAGCAAGGGCCGATGCCGGTCGACGATGTGCGGGTGATGCTGCGGCGGGTGGCCTCGGGGTTGGACAAGGCGCATCGGGCCGGGGTGGTGCATCGGGATCTGTCGCCGGACAATGTGATTTTGGAAGACGGCCATGTCGAGCACGCCAAGCTGATTGACTTTGGCATTGCGAAAAGCACCGCTTTGGGGGCGGGGACTTTGTTGCAGGGGCAGTTTGCCGGCAAGTTCAACTGGGTGTCGCCCGAGCAGTTGGGCGCGTTTGGCGGCACGGTCGATGGGCGGTCGGACATATACTCGCTGGCTTTGGTGACGGCGGCGGCGAGCAAGGGTGAAGTGCTGCCGATGGGGGCGTCGATTGTCGATGCTGTCGGCAAGCGGTCGGCTGTGCCGGATTTGAACGGCGTGGATGAAGCGCTGGTGCCACTGCTGTCTTGGATGTTGCAGCCCGATCCGGCGTTGCGGCCTGACAGCATGGCGAAGGTGATGGCGGCGGTGGATAACCCGGCTTTGGTGCCGCAGATTGCTGCGCCTGCGCCGAAAGCGCCCGATCCGAACCGCACGGTGATCGGTGGGGCATTGCCGATCCAACAGCCGAAGGTGGTTTCGGTCGCCCCCGTTGAGCCTTCGGTTTCGGTGGCTCCGGTATCCGTGGCGCCTGTGGTGAATACTTCGGCTCCGGTTGCGGCGACGGTGATTGCTGCGGTGACGCAGGCCCCGGAAAGCGAAGATGTCAGCCCGTTTGGTGCGCCGGGAATGGCGGCTGCGGTGAAGCCTACGCTGGCCGAGCCGCTGGTGGTGAAGAACAGCAAAAGCGGTTTGATCGCGGTGGTGGCGCTGCTGGCTTTGGGCGGTGGGGCTGCGGCGGCGTATTTCGGCGGGGTGTTTGACGGCAAAGTGGTGCCTGTGGCGGGGGAGACTCAGGCAGACGCCGAGACGCGGGTGAAGGCTGAGACGGCTGACGCGGAACGGGCTGCTGCCGAGGCGAAAGCGGCAGCGGATGCTGCGGCGGCGAAGGCTGCCGAGAATGCGGCGGCTATTAAAGCTGCGGCGGATGTTAAAACCACAGAGGACGCGGCCAAGCAGGCCGAGGCGGATGCGGCAGCGCGGAAGGCGGCGGACGAGCTTGCCGCGCAAAAAGCCGCTGATGAAGCGGCGGCGAAACTCGCGGCGGATCAGGCGGCGGCGCGGAAGGCGGCGGACGCGGCAGCGGCGCAAAAAGCCGTCGAGGAAGTCGCGGCTCAGCAAACAGCAGCGCAGAAGGCTGAGGCGGATGCGGCAGCCAAGCAGGCTGCGGATGAAGCCGCCACGAAACAGGCGGCAGATGCGGCAGCGGCGCAGAAGCTGGCCGAGGAAGCGGCGGCGCAAAAGGCGGCGGATGAGGCAGCGGCTAAGCAAGCGGCGGAAGCGCAACGGCTGGCTGACGAGGCGGCGGCTAAGCAGGCGGCGGACGAAGCGGCAGCCAAGAAAGCTGCCGATGAGGCAGCGGCAAAGCAGGCGGCGGAGGCTGAAGTTGCTGCGGCGGAGGCTGCGGCGCAGAAGGCCGCCGAGGAAGCCGCAGCGGCACAGCAATTGGCGGATGAGGCGGCTGCCAAGAAAGCCGCTGAGGAAGCTGCGGCCAAGGCCGATCCCGTGGCGGCTCAGTTGGCTTATTTGGCGGGCGTGAAGCCGCCGCTGTGTGCGATGGTGACGCTGAAGGATGCCAAGGCCGCAGGTTTTGGGCTGGACGGCTATGCGGCGGACGCAGCGGCTTTGGCCAGCTTTGCGAAAGACTGGCAGGTGGCCACGCAGACCACGCCAGACCTTGCCGTGCATGCAATCAACGCGGCTCAATGCCCGCTGATTGAATTTGCCTCGCACTACCCCGCGCCGGATGTTGATCCCTTGGCGGTGGTGATGCAGACACCCGGCGAGGTGGTGAAAAGCGGGGCCAATGTCAGCGGCAAGGTCGAAGGGCTGGAGGGGCGGAATTTTGCGCTGTTTATCTTCTCGGAGGGCGGCGGCGCGACCAACCTCAAGCCTTGGACCACGATGGGCAGCGATGGCACCGCCAATTTTGAATTCAATCTGACGCTAGAGGCAAACGCCCCGCCCGCGCCGCAAATTCTGCTGGCGATGGTGACAGACAAACCACTGCCTGCGCTGGATAAGGTGCCAGCGGGGGTGACGGCACAATCGCTGATGCCGTTCCTGGAAAAACAGTTGGAGAAAGCCGGGGTGAAGCCGACCCTTAGCTTCGCTTATTTCCGGCTGGAGAACTGAACGGGATGAGCGCGCGCAGCTTTTCTTGCCAGATTGGCGTGGCTTGATGTAACGTTGCAGGTATCCGGGGTTATTTTCCCCAGCCTGACCGTTTTACGCCTATTTTTGAAAGCGATATCCAGATGCCCACAAGCTTTTCCCAAGACAATCGCATCGGTCGGATGTTCACGCCTTTGCAGGCGAACGACTTGGTGCTGATTGAGTTTTCTGGCAGCGAGGCGGTTAACGCGATCAGTCAGTTTCGCGTCAAGGCGCTGTCCGCCAAACCGATTTCAGAGATCGAGCCCTTGCTGGGTGAAGCGATCGCGGTTCAGATTGTTACCCCCTTGGGCGATGTGCGCGATTTTCACCAGATGGTGGATGCGATCCGCTATCTGGGGCCCGAAGGCCAAGAGCATGTCTATGAGTTTGAGCTGCGGCCGTGGTTCTGGCAGTTGTCACGGCGGATCAATTACAGGATTTTCCACGAGGTGAACGTCGTCGATGTGATCCGAAAAATCGTTGACGAATATGGCAATTCGGATGTGGCGGGCTTTATTGACCTGACCGTCGGCAACTTTCCTGAAATGGAATATGTCGTGCAGTACAACGAATCCGATATGGATTTCCTGTGCCGCCTGATGGAGCGGTTCGGCATCAACTACCATTTCCAGATGGAGCCGACGCGGCACACGTTGGTGCTGACCACCGGCGCGGATGCGTTCAACGATGCCCCAGCCTCGCCGCGCGCGTTCAGCCCTTTGGGCAGCCGGGGCGATGCCACGGCAGAGCATTTTGATGCCTGGTCGCCACAACGGCAGCTGACCACCGGATCGGTGCGATTGACCGATTACAACTTCAAGACCGTCTCGGCGCAGATGGAAGTCACCCGCGAAAATTTGCGCGGCTTTGTTAACGCGAATATGGAAAGCTTCGGCTATCCCGGCGTCTATCTGACCACAGGCGAAGGCAATCCGATTGCGCAGCGACGTTTGGATGGCTACCGGATGGGCGATGCCACCGTGCGCGCGAATGGCAATGCCGCAAGCCTTGGCGCGGGGATGAAGTTTCAGCTTTCGGCCCATTCCGATGCCGGGCAGTTGGACGAATATGCGGTGCTGGCGGCACAGCATTTTGTCTCGAACGGCACGTTCCGCTCGGGGGGCGGCGTGTCGGCTGACACCGCCTATCAAGGGGCTTATGTGCTGACCCGCAGCACCAATCCGATTGCACCGCAGCGCTTAACCCGGCCACCGCGTATTTCCGGGCCACAAACGGCGCTGGTGGTAGAGGGTGCCGAGGGGAACATCGACGAATTTGGCCGCATCAAGGTCAAGTTTTTCTGGGCCCCGGATGATGTGTCGATGTTTTGCCGCGTCTCGCAAATCTGGGCGCATGAAAATTGGGGCACGATCTTTGTGCCTCATGCCGGGATGGAAGTGATTGTGGAGTTTCTGGACGGCGACCCGGATAAGCCTTTGGTGACAGGCTGCGTCTGGAACGAGAAGAACGGCCCGGACATGCCGGCAAATCATCTGACCAGCGGCTTCAAGACGGTGCGCAACAACCAACTGTTCTTTGACGACACCGAGGGTCAGGAAAAGATCTACATCCGGGCGCAAAAGGATATGACGCGGGATGTGATGCACGACGACAAATCCACCACCCACGGCAAGCAGACCCTGAAGATCGACGGCAGCAAAAGCGAAAGCGTCGGCGGCAGCTCATCGTCCTCGGTTGGCGGCGACAAGTCTACCTCAGTCAGCGGCGCTGAAACCCATAAGGTGAAGGGCAGCCTGTCAATCGAATCCAAAGAGAAGATCGAGTTGAAGGTGGGGAGTTCCAGCATCACCATTGATCAAACCTCGATCAAGATCAAAGCCTTGACGGTAGAGGTCGAAGCCACCGCCGAGCTGAAAACCAAAGCGGGCGCGATGGCCACGCATGATGGGGGGGCGATGATGGTGATCAAAGGCGTTCTGGTGACGATTAACTGATGGGCAGCGCATCTGATACCACTCCGCCCGTCACAATCGCCGCCGCACCCGGTCTTCGGGTGCAACTGGGGCGTCAGCTGTTCGGCACCATGCCGGAAATGGCGGATGATATTGTGGCAAGGCCGGGGGAAGGTGAGCATGTGTTCGACTTTTGCCGTCGCCTGCGCTTGGGCGAGACACCAGAGGAGGCGATCTCGCTGATGGCTTTTGCCTTGCAGCCGCGCCCTGCGGTGTGGTGGGGGCATGAATGTCTGAAGGCAGCACCCGATCTGCTGACCGATCAGGACCATGAGATGATGCAGATTTGTGCGGCTTGGGTCGGTGAGCCGAGCGAGGCCAACCGTTATCTGGCACTGGATGCAGGGCTGCATGTGGCGGTGCGGGGGCCGGGGGCCTGGCTGGCATTGGCGGTGGGCTGGGCTTCGGGCTCGATGGCACCGGAAGGTTTGCCGCCTGCGCTGGTTCCGATGTTTGCGATTGGGCGGGCGCTGAACGCCGGGGTGTTGACGGCGCTGGCGCGGGTGCCGCAGGACAAGCGGCGGCGCATGCTGGATCATTACGTTGGGATGGCCGAGGTGCTGGCAAAAACCGTGTAAGCCGCCTATCTTAGGTCTAGTCCCTGTTGGAATACCCCGAAATGAAACTGACCCTGCGGATTGAGAATTTGGATAGCCTGCCGGATGGTGGGCCGCTGGAGTTTTCGGCCGTGGCGCGCGGCTTTGAAGTGGGCCGCGATTCGGCGATGGATTTGTCTTTGCCCGATCCGAACCGCCATATCTCAAGCCGGCATTTTGAGGTGACGTTTCGCGATGGTCAGTTCTGGCTGAACGACATTTCCACCAATGGCACCTTCATCTATGGCGCGGCGATGCGGGTGTCGTCGCCGTTGGCTTTGACGCATAATGAGCGGCTGCAAGTTGGGCAGTACATCATCCGGGTGTTGGTGGTGGACCCGGCAGCCTCGGCCTTTGCCGCGCCGCCACTGACTGCCCCGGTGTCAGATCCATGGAGCCTTGCGCCAAGCCCCTCGCCGATGCCGCAGTTTTCAACCACGCCTTTGCCGCCACCAACGCGGGCTTCATCGGCGCTGGCAGGGCAGTTTGGCGACAGTTTTGTCGAAAACCCGCGTCCCGCCAGTTTTGTGCCCACCACGCCGCCGATGGATGCGCCGATTGCCCCACTTGCCAGCCCTTTGCCGCAAGCGGTAACAACGCCGCCTGCGCTCGCGACCACACCGCCGCCTGCCCCGCCCGCCTCTGAACCGTTTCCGCTGCGGCCCGTTCCCGCGCAGATAGAGGCCCCGGCAGACGCTTTGCCATTGCTGGACGCGATCTGCAAAGGCGCGGGGCTGCCTGCGGGAACTCTGTCGAAGGTCGATGTCACGCAACTGGGCGAAGACATTGGCAAATCTTTGCGCATCGCGGCCGAGCAGTTGATGGCGCTTTTGGGTGCGCGGGCGGCTGCGAAGCAATTTGTCAAAAGTTCTAGCCGGACGATGATCGGCGGGATCAACAACTCGCCCTTAAAGTTCAAGCCCAACCCGACCGAGGCGCTGAGCACGATGTTCGGCCCGAAAACCGAAAGTTATCTGGGGGCAGTGGCCGCGTTCACCCAAGGCTTTGACGATGTAAAGCGCCACCAAACGGCGGTTTATGCGGCAATGCAGCCTGCGTTGGCGCGGTTGCTGGAAGACCTTTCGCCCGAGTCGATTGAAGAACGATCCACCGGCGGAATCATGTCATCGAAAAAGGCGCGGGCTTGGGAATTATTCGTTGAACGCTGGGATGCCAAGACACATCCTTATGAAAACGGCATGTTGGATGTGTATTTAGCCTACTTTTCCGATGCCTACGACGAAGCGGTGAAGTCCGCCACCCCGAAAAACGGCGGTTGACCATGCCGCAGCGCGGCGGTAGCCTTCACATAAGTTTTGCAAAGGACCGACAATGACTGCTGCATTGATCACCCTTCTACTTGGCACTGGCGTGATGGGCCTTGGCCTGCTGGCAGTGCTGCCGAAACCGCAGCCCGTGCGTGTTGCTGCAAACCGCAAGTAATCTTCCAAAATGCGGCTGGATGATCTGATCAAGCCGATCTCGCCGGATGCGCCCTGCGGTGAAGACCTGCTTGCGCTGGATGACGCGGATTATTGCGATTATTACTTCAACGTCGAAGACCGCCTGCCCACCAGTTATTTCAACATGGTGCGCGGCACGCTGTTTGACCCGAAATCTGTCGATCAAAAGGCCGAATCAGCGCAGCTTGACGCGCTGCTGAAACGCAGCCGCGATTTGCGCCTGCTGGGGCTGGAGGCGAAATTTCAAATCCTTGCCGGACGCTTCAAAGGCTTTGCCGATGCGGTGATGGGTTTCGCCGGGCTGATCGAGGCTTATCCCGGCGAAGTGCATCCGGTGGACCGCGTGGATCGGCAGAATGCGATTGAGGAACTGAACGCGCTGGCCACCATCGCCGCGCCGCTGGACTATGCGATTTTGCTGACCGACAAGCGGGTTGGCGACATTATCTATCGCGGCTACGGCACCGCCTCGGGCAAAATTCCGACGCGGGAAGGTGAGCAACCGGGCGACGTTGGCAGCATCACTGGGGCGCTAAGCTCATCTGAGAACGCCAAGACGGTCGATGCTTTGTACGAGCAGCTTACGGGCCTGCGGGGGGCGCTCAAGACCATCATTCAGCTCTGCCAATCCAGCACGCCGCCGTTCTCGCCGAAGCTGGACCGGCTGGATGATAAGCTGGCTGATATTCTGGCGATGGTGGTTTCCGCGCGCGGCGATCTGGGGGCAGAGGCGGCCCCGATTGTTGAGGGGGCCGAGGGCGAGGCTTTCGCAGCAGGTGCGCCGGGTGCTGCCACCACGATCACGGTGCAAACCGGCACGGCCGAGGTGCCAAACCACCGTGTCGCCTATCAGCTGTTGCGAGCGGTAGAGCGGTATTTTGCCACCACCGAACCTGCGTCTTTGGCCTTGGTTCTGGTCACGCAATCGCGGTTGCTGATCGGGCGGCCCTTGGTGGAGGCGTTGGACGCTTTGCTTGAAAACTCCGCGGGTTACGCCTCGATCAGCTTTGGCACCGAGACTGGCTTTGCGATTTCGATGGCGCGGATGCGCGATCTGTCGGGGCAGGCGAACATCACTTCGGATGATTTCTCGACGCCCGGTGAAAATGATCCGCCCGCCCCCGAAGTGGTCAGCCGCGATCATGCCGGGCAGATTCTGAAGCAGATCGAAGATTTCTACCGGATGCGCGAACCGGCCAGCCCGATTCCAATCCTACTGTTCAAAGCCCGAAATATGCTGTCTAAAGACTTCCATGCGCTGGTGCGCGAATTGATTACGCCTTCCTGATTTTGTCTAATTTCGCTTGACTGACCACGGTTTCCTTTGACCAAATGCCCGTTTCGGGCGCAGAGTTGAAATCTGTTGACTTGTAGCGCCGGTGCGGCTTTTCTTTTCGTATTTAGAACAGGAGAATTGTTATGGCATCTTCCGATTCAGCCACCGGCTTTATCAAGCGCAATCGCCCGCCGCGTGTGCAAATTTCATACGCCGATCCGATTGAAGCCAACAAACAGGTCGAGCTGCCGTTTGTGATGGGCATCATGTCGGATCTGTCAGGCAACGCCAGCAAGGTTGAAAAGCCCCCCGTTGCCGACCGTGAATTTACCGCTGTGTCCTCGGATACGCTGGATGACTATATGGAAAGCGTCTCGCCCGGTCTTGCGATCAATGTGGATAACAAGCTGGACGCGGAACAAGGCGGCAAGCTTTCGGTCAACCTGAACTTCAAGAAAATGGCCGATCTCAGCCCCGGTGAGATTGCCCGGCAAGTGCCCGCGCTGAACAAACTGCTGGAAGCCCGTCAGCAGCTGGCGAACCTTGCCCGCTATATGAACGGCAAATCCGGTGCCCAAGAGCAGTTGAAGCAGTTGCTGGCTGACCCGGCGCTGATGGCGGCCTTGGATGAACGCCGTGCTGCCGCCAAGCCCGAAGGCGAAGAATAATCCTGAATGGCCGCCGTTGCAGGCTGCTGATTACACAAGACATTTTTTAGGAAATCGACATGGCAACTGAACTGCAACAAGACGGCGGAGCCGGTGGCGCCCTGCACGAGCTGGATGAATTCTCAGCGATCCTGAAGCAAAACTTCAAACCTCGCAGCGATGTCGCCGCGCGGGAAGTGGAGAATGCCGTAGGCACGCTGGTGCGTGAGGCTTTGGCCGACGAGACGGTGATCACCGACGATATTCTGGACACCATCGACAAGATGCTGGCCAAGATCGACGAAAAGCTGTCGCAGCAGGTCAATGAGATCATCCACAACGCCGAATATCAAAAACTGGAAAGCGCGTGGCGCGGCTTGGCTTACACGGTGAACAACACCGAGTCGGATGCGACGCTGAAGCTGCAAGTGATGAACATCTCGAAGACCGAGCTGGACAAGGAACTGCGCGGCTATCCGGGGGCGAAGTGGGACCAAAGCCCGCTGTTCAAGAAGATCTACGAGGCCGAATTTGGCCAGTTGGGTGGCCAGCCCTTCGGCGCGCTGGTGGGTGACTTTGCGTTTGACCACTCGTCATCGGATGTGCGCCTGCTGCGTGATCTGGGCAAGATTGCCGCCGCAGCCCATGCGCCTTTTATCACCTCGCCCGCGCCGACCCTGATGGGGATGGACAGCTGGAACGAGTTGGGCAACCCGCGCGATCTGTCCACGGTGTTTGATACGCCGGATTATGCAGGCTGGAACTCGCTGCGCGATTCAGAAAACTCGCGCTATATCGCGCTGGCAATGCCGCGGGTGCTGGCACGCTCGCCCTACGGTCAGAACGGCGAGCCGGTGGAGGAGTTCAACTTTGAAGAAACCACCGACGGCCATGAAGGCAAGCAATACGCTTGGATGAACGCCGCGCATGCGATGGCGGTGAACATCAACCGCGCGCATAAGGAATATGGCTGGACGGTGCAAATTCGCGGTGTCACCTCGGGCGGTGAGATTGCCGCCCTGCCGGTGCATAATTTCGATACCGGCGATGGCTCGACCGATATGAAATGCCCGACCGAATTCGCGATCAGCGACCGGCGTGAGGGCGAGCTTTCCAAATCGGGGATCATGCCGCTGATCCACCGCAAGAACACCGACCGCGCCGCATTCTTGGGCGCGCAATCGTTGTACCGACCGAAGAAATATCAGAACGAAGAGGCCACGGCCTCGGACAATCTGTCTTCGCGCATCCCCTATATCTTCGCGATTTCGCGTTTCAGCCATTATCTGAAATGCATGGTGCGCGACATGGTCGGTTCAAACCGCGAACAGGCGCAGTTGGAAAAAGAACTGCAAAACTGGATCAACCAGTATGTTCACGGCAACCCTGGCACCGCATCCGAGCGGGAAAAGGCTCTGATGCCTTTGGCTGCGGCCAAGGTGGAAGTGATCGCGGACGAAGAAAACCCCGGCTACTACGTCGGAAGATTCTTCCTTCGTCCGCACTACCAGTTGGAAGGCATGGATATCGGGATGAGCCTGGTCTCCAAGCTGCCGTCCGGCAAATAAGTCGCGGTCTTGGGCGGGTGTCCAAGGCAGCTAAAGTTACATTCAAAGGAGAGTACAGATGGCCGGAACAGACATTTTTCTGAAGGTTGGCGGAAATATCAACGGTGAATCCACCGATGACCAGTTCAAAGAGCATTTGAACATCGACAGCTATGGTTGGGGCGTGACGCAGCAAGGTACGTTCAGCGCGGGTTCAGGCGCTGGCGGTGGTGCTGGCCGTTCGATGGTGCAGGACATGCATTTCACCAAGCTGATCTGCAAAGCCTCACCCGAAATCATGATCGCTTGCGCCACTGGCAAGCACATCCCGGATGCGACGCTGTTCGTGCGCAAAGCCACTGGCGACAAAGCGATGGTTTATTTCCAGTTTGAGATGAAAGACGTGCTGGTATCGTCGTATCAGACCGGTTCGGGCGGCGGCCAAGGCGCTTTGATCAACGAGCAATTCTCGTTCAACTTCCGCGAATTGACCCTGACCTACTGGCAGCAGACCGCAGCTGGTGGCCAAGGTGCGAAAGTGCAGAAGAAATACGACCTCGCCACTAACAAAGGCTCCTGAGTGCAAAGGCCGGGCGAGCGCGCTTGCCCGGCCTTCCCCTTCGATCACCGCTTGACCTATCACCGCTCTCAGGCGACCTGATCCTAAGAAAGTCGGCCTATGGCAGAGCGTGACGGTATTTTCCAAGTCTCTTTGATGAACGTGTTCCGCCAAGCCGCGCGCGAGCGGGATGCTTCGGCGCGTGATGATGTGGTGAGCGACGGCGATGGCCGGGTGCTGTCGGCGCGCAGTATTGAGCGCCGCGAGGGCGCGGGGCAGGCGACATTGCGCGATCATCTGGCGATTGATCTGGGCAATCTGATCGCCACGGTGCATCTTGAGGCCACTATCCCATTGCATGGCTTGGATTATGTGAAGAAGTCGATTTTGAATTACGGTATCCCCGATATGTCGCGGCTGACGGTGGACGATCACCGCCATAGCCAAGTCGCCCGCGATCTGCGCGACGCCCTGCTTGCGCATGAGCCGCGTTTGATCGCAGAAACGCTGGTGGTGAAAATGCGCCGTCCCGAGGCGGATGCCGCCCAGCGCATTGCCTTTGACATCACCGCCGAGATGGCCGCGCGCCCGGTCGATGTGCCGCTGGAGTTTGTTGCCGAGATCGACACCGGGGCGGGCAAAGTCGCACTGTCAAGCCTTGTGGTGCGCGGATGAACCGGGGGTTTCTTGAAGCGTATAACCGCGAACTGGCCCTGCTGTATGAGGGTGCCAAGGAATTTGCCGAGGATTTTCCGGGTATTGCCGAGCGTTTGGGCGGGCTGACGCAAGACAATCTTGACCCGGCTGTGGCGGGCTTGCTGGAAGGCGCGGCGTTCATGGCGGCCCGCGTGCAGTTGAAACTGGACACCGAATTTGAGACGTTCACCGGGGAATTGCTAGACCAGTTATTGCCGAATTTCATGGCTCCAACGCCCTCGGCGATCCTCGCCCAAGCCGATCCGAACTATGCCGAGGATGAGTTGGAGAAGGGTAAGAATTTCCCTGCCGGTGCCTATCTCGATGCCCGCTATGTCGATCGCGATCAGCGGATTTCCTGCCGTTTTCGCCTGTCGGCCCCGCTGACATTGTGGCCGCTGCGGCTGACCACGGCGCGGTTTGCCTCTGGCCCTACCGGATTTCAGGCTTTGGGGCTGGATGTTGGCGCAGATACCGCGGGCGGGCTGATCCTGTCGTTCCTGCGGCCCGCGTCCGTTGCGCAAAAAGACAAACCCGGCAAACCTGTAAGCGCCATTCAGGCTGATACGCTGCCGATCTATCTGACAGGCGATCTGGGCGAGCAAATTTCGGTTTATGAGCATCTGTTCACCAACACCACCCGCGCCACGATCCGATATCTCGATGCGCGCGGCGATCCGGTTTTTCTGCGGCTGGAACCCGGTTGGCTGGAACAGATCGGCTTCGAGGATACCGAAGCGATCTTCCCGGAAGATACTCGGGTGTTCCGGGGTTTCACCCTGCTGCGCGAGTTTTTTCTGTTTCCGCAGAAGTTTTTAGGGTTTCGCCTGCAAGGTCTGCGCAAGGTTCTGCCCCGCATTCCGGCGGCGGGCTTTGATCTGATGATCGAGATGAACGCGGTGCGGCCCAGCCTGCCTGCCCGCATTACGGCCGAGAATTTCCGCCTGTTCGCCGCCCCCGCGATCAACCTGTTTGAAGAAAACTGCGCGCAGGTCAAACTCGACACTTTGCGGCATGACTATCTGGTCAGCGCTGATTCCAGCCCCGCCTCGCATTACGAAGTGCACCGCATCACCGAGGTTTTTGCCTATTATGCCGGGGTGAAAACCAAGATCCCGGTGCATCCGCTTTATGGCCTGCCCGCCGATGTGATGGCCCCGCGTGAGGCGCTTTATTACACCGCAAAGCAACGCCCCCGGAGATTGACGGCGAAAGAAAAACGCTTCGGGCAGGTGCAGGGCTATACCGGGACCGAAAGTTTTATCTCGATTTATGAGCCCGGCCATCTGGACAGTGCCGAGCGGGTGAAGCGGTTGCAGATCAAACTGCTCTGCTCGAACCGTCATCTGCCGCAGTATCTGCCGATTGCCCAAGGCGGCGCGGATTTCCGGCTGAACGACGACACCGCGATCCCGCTGCGTTGTATCGCGGGCCCGACCAATCCACGTGAGTCGGTGCTGGAACTCGATGAAAGTGCTGCGCATCGTGCCAAGGCGGGCCCGGTGCATTGGCGGTTGATTTCCTTCCTGTCGCTGAACTTTCTGGGCTTAGATAATCGCGGCAGCCGGGATGAAGCAGCGGCGCTGCGCGAACTTTTGACCCTGTTTGCCGATGTCTCGGCGCAGATCACCGAACGGCAGTTGCAGGGGCTAAAAGCGGTGACAAGCCGCCCCGTCACCCGCACCATCCAGCGCGCGGGCGGCTATCATGCGGCGCGGGGCACGCAAGTGACCCTGCGGTTTGATGAGCGGGCGTTTGAAGGCTCGGGCGTGTTTTTGCTCGGCGCGGTGCTGGATCGGTTTTTCGCCGAATACGCCAGCATCAACAGCTTTACACAACTGGTGCTGGCCTCTGACCAGCGTGGCATGATCAAAACCTTCCCGCCGCGCACGGGGCAAGGACCGCTGCTATGAGCGCGCGCCGCGATGATCTGAAGGCCGACCCTGCCGGCTTTGGCTTTCTGGCGCTGATGCGTGAGGTCGAACGTGGTCAGCCCGCGCGGCCAAGGATCGGGCGGAATAGCAATCTGCCCGAGGAAATCGTGCGGCTGGGGCAGGAACCGTTTCAGGCTTTCCCGGATCGCAACGTCAGCCAAGTGACGGAAAGTGCTGAGGGAAAGCTGCGGGTGCGCTCGAATTTCCTTGGCTATTTCGGCCCGCAGGGTGCTTTGCCGATGAACACCACGGCGGAAGTGCAGCAGTGGTACATGTTCAAGGACGAGGCGTTTGTCCGGCTTGCCGATCTGTTCACCAATCGGTTTCAGCAGTTGTTTTTCCGGGCTTGGTCGGATTCGCGCGGCATCACGCAATATGACCACCCCGGTGATGATCGGTTTCAGGGCTATGTGGGGGCCTCGGTGGGGCTGGCCTCGCCGTCACTGCAAAGCCGTGGCACGGTGCCGGATATGGCGCGGCTGCCCTTGGTCGGCATTGCGATGGCGCGGGTGAAAAGCCCAGTGCGGTTGCGGCAGATTTTGGAAAGCCTCTGCGGCGTGACGGTGGAGATTGAGGAAAACGTGCCGGTTTGGCTGGGGTTTGAAGCTTCGGATTTGACACGGCTGGGGGCGGCGAATTCTGGTCTTGGCCGCGATTGTCGGCTGGGGTCACGCGTGCAATCGGTGAATGAGAAAATTCGCGTGGCGGTGAAAACCGAAAGCCTGCCGGAATATCAAAGCTTTCTGCCCGGTGGCTCCAGCTTTCAGCGGCTGACCGAATTGCTGTTCAGTTATCTGGGGCATGAGACAGAGGTGGAAATCGCACCGTCTTTGCCCGCCGATCAGATCAAGGGCGTCGCCTTGGGCAAGGGCGGCGCTTTGGGCTGGACGGGGTGGATCGCACCGCCCGCAGCCCCGCCCGGAACCTACCGATCCGACGCCGTTTTCGCCTCGGACCGCCGCACAGCCTGACTTCGCCCCACCTGACTTCACACAGCCTGCCATTTGAAAACTGATTTGAAGGGAAACACTATGGCCGATATTAGCCTTGAGACCGTCGCCGGAAAGCTGAACCGGGTGGGCTATGATGCGTTTTTGCAATCTCTGCGCCACGCCAAGAACGAGGGCAACCGCAATGTGGAACTGTCGCATTGGCTGTTCCACATCGTGCAAAACCCGAAATCGGATATTTCCGCCACGCTGAACCATTTCAAACTGGATCGCGCAAAGCTGGAAAAAGATTTGGCTTTGGTGATCGACAGTTTCCGCAAAAGTGCCACCGAAATGCCCTCGGTTTCCGAGTCGATGACGACGGTGATGGATCACGGCTGGCGCTATGCGACGCTGCTGTTTGGTGAGGCACAGATCAGAACCGGGCATATCTTGATTGCAGCGCTGAAGGACAAGGAGGCGCGCGCCAAGCTGGTGCAGATGTCGAAAGTGTTCGGCGAGATTAACCCGGATACTTTGGTGAATGAGGCGCGGGGGGCGTGGAAGGATTCCGACGAGGAAGACATGCGCCCGATGGATGGCACCGGGATTGGCCGCGCTCAGGCAGGCGCTGCGGCGGCTGGCGGGGCTACCGGGACGACCGCGCTGGACCGGTTTGCGGTGGATATGACCGCGGTTGCCGCATCGGGCAAGATGGACCCGATTGTCGGGCGCGATGAGGAAATCCGCCAGATCATCGACATCCTGCTGCGCCGCCGTCAGAACAACCCGATCCTGACAGGTGAGGCTGGGGTGGGCAAAACCGCCGTGGTCGAAGGCTTTGCGCAGCGATTGGCTGCGGGCGATGTGCCGCCGAAATTGCAGGGCAACAAGCTGTTCATGCTCGATCTGGGGCTGATGCAGGCCGGGGCCAGCATGAAGGGCGAGTTTGAGCAACGCCTGCGGAGCGTGATTGACGAGGTGCAGGGCAGCCCGGTGCCGATCATCCTGTTTATTGATGAAATCCACACGCTGATGGGGGCCGGGGGCGCAGCAGGTACAGGCGATGCGGCGAACCTGTTGAAGCCCGCTTTGGCGCGCGGCACCCTGCGCACCGTGGGGGCTACGACATGGATGGAGTATGCGAAATACTTCGAGAAAGACCCGGCGATGACCCGGCGTTTCCAGCCGATCACCATTGACGAGCCGTCGATTGACCGCGCCTGCTACATGCTGCGCGGCATCTTGGCCCCGATGGAAAAGCACCACGGCGTGCGGATTTCGGATGAGGCCGTGGTGGCGGCGGTCAACCTGTCGGCGCGGTATATCCCGTCGCGGCAACTGCCGGACAAGGCGGTGTCGCTGTTGGATACGGCCTGCGCGCGGGTGGCGATCAGCCAATCCACCACGCCCGCCAAGGTGCAGGATTTGCGGGTGAAGATTCAGGCTTTGGCGTCAGAGATCGCCGCCAAGGAATCGCAGCGCGATCTGGGCGAGGTGAACGAGGACCGCATCAAGGAAGCACAGGCCGAGCAGGCTGTGGCCGAGGGCGAACTCGCGGTGACCGAAGCGATGTATAGCGGCGAAAAGGCGATGGTTGATGAGATTTTGGCCCTGCGCGCGTCACTGACCGAAGACGGTGCCGATACCGTGGCGCTGCGCGGCCAACTTGCGGGCAAGATGACCGGGCTGGAGGAAACCAAGCCGGATGACCGCATGGTGTATTCCCATGTGGATGAGCAATCCGTCGCCTCGATCATTTCCGACTGGACCGGGATTCCGGCCGGGCGGATGGTTTCGGACGAATTGCAGATGATCTTGACCTTGGGGGATCGGCTGAAAGAGCGGGTGATCGGGCAGGATCATGGGCTGGAGATGATTGCCAAGCGGATTGAAACCTCAAGCGCCAAGCTGTCGAACCCGAACAAGCCGATTGGGGTCTTTATGCTCTGCGGGCCTTCGGGTGTGGGGAAAACCGAAACGGCTCTGGCCTTGGCCGAAGCGGTTTATGGTGGTGAGCAGAATATCATCACGATTAACATGTCGGAATTCCAAGAGGCGCATACCGTGTCGCTGCTGAAAGGCGCGCCCCCCGGCTATGTCGGCTATGGCGAAGGCGGGCGGCTGACTGAGGCGGTGCGGCGCAAGCCTCATTCGGTGGTGCTGCTGGATGAGATCGAAAAGGCCCATTCTGATGTGCATGAGTTGTTCTTTCAGGTGTTCGACAAGGGCATCATGGAGGATGGCTCTGGCCGGCCGATCAACTTCAAGAACACGCTAATCCTGCTGACCTCGAATGTCGGCACCGAGGTGATCATGGATATGGCGGAAAAGGGCGAAACCAAGCCCGCGGTCGAAGATCTGACCGAGGCGATGAAGCCTTACCTGACCCGCGTGTTCCCGCCTGCTTTGCTGGGCCGCATCGTGACGATCCCGTATTTCCCGCTGTCTACCGAGGTTCTGACGGGCATCGTGAAGCTAAAACTAAAGGCGATCGTGCGCCGGATGAAGGAAAACCATGGCGCGGTGATGACAGTTTCGCCCGAGGTGATGGCGTATATTGTCGAGCAGTGCAAAGACCCGGATTCGGGTGGGCGGATGGTTGATAACATCATCACCAACACCATTTTGCCGGGTCTGAGCCGCGAAGTGTTGTCGCGGATGGTGTCGCAGACCGAGATGAAAACGGTGGAAATCGTGATGAAAGACGGCAAGATCGGCTATGAATTTAGCTAGTGTGTGGTGCGTGCAAGCACGCGCCTTACCTGCCGTCTGTTGTTCCCAGCGGGGAATGACTTGTGTGGTTTGATAGTGTGCCCACACCATGTTGTGTCCCCCAACGCCAGCCTTTGCAAGGGCTGGCGTCTTGGCTTGCGTGAAAACCCAGCCGCGCGGGCCTGTTTTGGCCAACATGACGCGAAATGGATGTTCACAAAATCAAACCCCAGACTGCTCTCAATCGCGCATACACACAACATCTTGTGGAAAATCCCTCTGAAATCGGTCAAAACCACAAACCTCTCCCAGCGGGGAAAGTGGCTAAAGTGCAGCCGCATCGTTTCAGATCAAAGCCATCCCGCTTTAGATCGGGGTGCCCAGCAATCCCGCGATGATCTTCTGATAGGCCAAAACCTCGGGCGGGGTGGCGGCGACGGCGGGCAGGCTGGCGCCGCCCTTGCGGCTCATCTTCAACTCGGCCCATTCCTTGACATAGGCAATCGTGCGCCCGGCAAGGAACGGGTTGGCTTTGACCACCCCACCCCCCATCACATCGGCGACAAGCTGATCGTCCTGCGCGCTCAGCACCATATTCGCGCCTTCTGCCCCAAGGAAATGGCACAGATACAGTCGCCCCGCCGTGATGTCATGGCCGCGCGCGCGCAGATAGCTTTCGCCTTCGCGCGCAAGGGCCGTGACCATATCGCGGCTGATGGTGGGATCGGTGCGCAGCGCCAGAAGGCTGGCGCGGTCCATCGTGCTGGCCAGATCGGGCCGGTATTGCTGCATCATCCGCAACCATGTGCTTTCGATAAACTGGCCTAAGCCCACCGCGCTGGACAGCGGATTGGCCGCATCCGCCTTGCCGCCCGATTCCACCCGGATGATCTGATCGACCAGCACTTCCACCGCCGAGCCGCCACCATCCGCCACCACAGTCACGCCCCCTACCAGCGGATCAACCGCCACGCCGTTCTCATACAATTCAAAATGCAGATGCGGCCCGGTGGATTGCCCCGTGGTGCCGATATAGCCGATCAACTGGCCCGCCGTCACAGCCACCCCCGCCTTGATGCCATCGGCAAAGGCCGACAGATGCGCGTAGCGGGTTTCCAGATTGCCGGGATGGCTGATCTTGATCAGGTTGCCATAGGTGCCACCATCGCCCGCAGCCAGAATGGTGCCACCAAAGGCCGCAACTACGGGCGTGCCAACCGGGGCGGCCCAATCGGTGCCCTTGTGCAGCTTCAGCACTTTCAGGATCGGGTGCATCCGGGGGCCGAAACGTGAGGTCAGCACACCCTTGGCGGGCGTCACAAACCCGGCGCGCAAAGAAATACCGCCGCCCGCAGCACCGCCACCGCTGTTGGTGCCGGGACCAAAGCAAGTATAATCCTCTTTGCCAGCGGGCTTGTAGACATGACATTCCAGCACCTTGCCCTCGCCCTTGATCGCGGCATAAAGCACCTGACCGGGGCCGGAACCGCCGCTGCCTGCATCGCGGGAATAGAGCAGCGTCATCTTATCGCCGGGGGCGGCGAAGCTATCCATGTCGAAGGCTTGGCTCATCATCACGATGGTTTCAGCCACCACCGCCGAGGGCACACCATTGCGGATGGCCGCCGAATAGAACGCATCCAGCATGCGGTATTTGCGGCTGGTATCGACATTGGCCGCCACCTGATCGCCCGCAAAGCTGAACAGATCTTCTTCAACCCACGGGTCGGCGGAAGTCACAACTGTGCCCGCGTCATTCAGTGCCACCGCGCCGAAATAGTCGGTCTTGGTGTAAAGCGAAGCCTGCACCGGCACCATCACGCCGCTACGATTCGCCGCCCGCATCGCAAGGATTTTCCCCGGCCCAAGGGTGCCAAACTCCGGCACCAGCAGGGCTGCCGCATCGGCAAAGCGCTTGGCGGCAGCGGCGTCCATGCCATGCTCCACCATCAAACCCGTCAGATCGGTGGTGTCTTTCAGCCGCAGGAATGTGTCCTGATAGGGCGGCTTGCGCTGGGCCTCGGGCAAGATGAAATTGACGCTGGTGGTGTTCTCGATCCGGGTTTTGACATAGGTTTCCGGCGTGGTGGTGCCGTCCATATTCTCACCCCAACTGGCATCACCATCAGCGACCACCACCGTCTCGGCGGGCTGTTCTGACGGCTGCTGCGGCTTCGGGAGAGCGGTGGGGGCCGAACGCTGGGCTTGGAAATAAGCGAAATCCTCGCGGCTGGAGGGCAGCGTGGTGATCAGCTTTTCCTCGCCCGTGATCAGATCATCGCTGAGCAGCGACAACTCGTCCCCGGCACGATCCGCAGGAATATCAACGGGTCGCAGCAGCAGCTTGGTTTTCTGTGCAGCCCCGGTATCAAACCGCAGCAGCATCGGATCGCCCGCAAGATCGACAAAGGCCGAGACATAGGCGGCAGGTGGCGTGTCATCGGCCACATCCACCGGATCTTCCGGCGTGCCGACCGTCACGACGCCGCCCAGATACAAGGCCACCACCACGCCACAAACCGCCACCAGCCCCGCGATCCATAGCACCGCGCGCACCGCAACCGCATTGCTGCGCCGCTGCGCAGATCGGTCGCGCGCCGCTTTGAATCGGGGGTCGATTTCCATGCTGACCTTGCCGGGAATACGCTGAAATAACTGCCAAGAACTCCGCCAACCTAGCGCAGCGCAAACCCACTGGCTAGCGGCTCAAAAACCCTTAAAACTTGTCTAAAAGTGTCATCCTCTCTGCTCAAATATCCTCGGGGTGAGGCCGCAGGCCGAGGGGCGGAAAGCCCCTACTGCGTCGCCGCCAGAAACAACGTCCACCTTTGCGTCTTCAACGTATCGACCTCAATAAACCCCGCCGAAATATCGCCGCGCGACCAACATTCCGAAATCCCCCGGATCGAAAACTTGCGTGGTGAGACGCACATCTGCGTCGTGCCGTTCAGGATCGGCTGACCGAACACGTCTTGCGCATAAAGATAGATGTAACGGCTGCTCAACTCCTCTTTGATCACGTTGGCGCATTGGTTCGGGCCAATGGTCCACCAGCCTTCGGTCTGAAACTCGCCGTCAACATCCTGCCCGATGGCGACGTTCACCACGTCGAAACTTTGATTGCAGACGGCAAATTCCGCCTGCGCCGGGGTGGCGAGGCAGAGGCCGACGAACAGGGGCAAAGCGCGGATCATCCTTTCAGCATAGCCGCCCCGGGCCCTGCCGCAAAGTGGCAAGCGGCGACTTAATCTGTCGCAAACGCACCCGACAGCGCGCCGATCCTGCGCCACCCTAGCCACAACCAAGGAGCCGCCATGCAGATCAAAGCCATTCGTGCCACGCCCGTGCTGATCCCGCTGGAAGCGCCGTATCTGTGGTCATATGGCGCGCTGGATGGCTTTACCAAGACGATTGTAGAGGTAGAGACCTCGGACGGTCTTATCGGTATCGCCGAAGCGCCCAGCCATGGCTCTGCTGCGATCATCGCGCGGATGGCCGAGGCTTTGGTCGGCCATGATCCGCTGGATATGGCGGGACTGGAGCGGCGGGTTTTGCCATCGATGCCCGCCAATCATTCGGTGACGGATTACGCGACGCGGGCGGCTTGGGGCGGGATTGAGATTGCTTTGTGGGATCTGCGTGGCAAGCTGTGGGGGCAGCCAGTGGCGAACCTGCTGGGCGGGATTCAGCGCACTGAGATTGCCTTCACCGATTACTTTTCTTACCGCCTGCCGCAGGATGGCAAGGGTGGCGAAGCCAGTATTCAGGATGTGGTCGATTACTGTCTATCGCTGCGCGAAGCCCATGGTACGACATGGTTTGAGGGCAAGGTCTCGGACCCCGATCTGAACGCCAATATCCGGCTGATGCAGGCTTTGCGGGCGGCTTTGGGCGAGGATTCCATGCTGCGGATCGACAGCAATCAGGCGTTCTCGCTGCCGTCCTGCTTGCATCTCGCCCCCGCGTTTGAGGAATTGAATATCCGCAACTGGGAAGACCCAACCCCGGATTGGACGGCGATGAAACGGCTGCGGGCGCGCACGACGATTGCGTTTTCGGGGCATAATACCGACATCGGCAAGGCGGTGGCCTACGGCGTGCCGGATGCGATTGTGTCGGATGTGGCGGGGTTTGGCGGCTTCTCGGCGATGCTGCGGTTTGTCAGTGCTTGCGCGGGGGCTGGGATTGATTTCTGGTGCTATTCTGGCGGATCGGGACTGGAAACCGCCGCCTATCTGCACGCCTGCGCTGCTCATCCGCATATCCGCGAGCCGAACCAATCTTTGCTGCGCCAGCAGCCGCATGATGTGATCGCGGAAGGGCCGTTCAGCCCGAAGAACAATCACCTTCCCCTGCCGAAAGGCCCCGGTCTGGGCGTCACGCTGGATGCCGACCGCATCGCCCATTGTGCGCGGCTGTTGGTGGAAAATGGCGTGCCAAACAAATACCGCGACCCGGATGCGCCGGGGCAGATGCGGCGGATGCCGCTGGTTTGAGGTGTCGGCGCAGGCCGAAGCGCTGGCTTGAGTGGCAAAAATCGGCTAGGCTGTGCGGTATTATTGACATGAGGTATTGCGATGGCCCCCCGGATCGAGCTTAGCCGTCGGCAGGTGTTGCTAACGGCATCTGTTGTGATGCTACCGCTGCCGATCCGGGCAGCCGCTGATGTCGGCGTGGTGGAAACCACCAAGGGCAAGGCTTGGGCTGCGGGGTCGCCCACCCGAGATCTTGTGGCGCAGGCGGTGGTGTTTCTGGGTGATGAGATTGGCACCGGGGCGGAGTCTCGTCTTGCCATGCTGCTTGCGGGCACCACGCGGATTCTGATGGGGCCGCAGACCACGCTGACCATCGACCAATTCACCGCCGAAGCGGGGGGCGAGTTGGTGCTGGGAGACGGCGCGATGCTGTTTGACCGCGATGAGGGTGCGCAGAAAACGCCTGTGCAACTGAGCACCGCGTTTGGCCTGATTGCGGTGCGCGGCACTCGGTTTTTTGCGGGGCCAAGCAAGGGCAAGTTCGGCGTGTTTGTCGAGCGTGGCGAAGTGCGTCTGTCGGGTGGCGGGGGAGAGGTGGCACTTTTGCCGGGGTTTGGCAGCGATATTGCGGCGCCCGGACAGCCCCCGTCGCAGCCAGCAGCTTGGAAGCAGGCGCGAATTGAAGCGGCAATGGCCTTGGTTGGGGGTTAGCGGATGGGCGGAAGCGTGTAGGCGGCAACCGCACCGAAGCCGCGCAACTCGACCTCTCCCATGCTGCGCCATGGCAGCGCGGGCAGTGCTGCCCGCAAGCCAGGCCCGGCCAAAAGCGTGACGCCAAGGCTTTTACCTGCCTGTTCCAACCGTGCTGCGATGTTCATGGCGCGGCCATGGGCGGTGTAATCCAGCTTTTTTCCCGCCCCGACATCGCCGACCACCAGCACGCCACATTCCATCCCGACGCGGGTGATGCCGAGGCCTTGGTTCTGCGGATCAGCGGCAAATGCAACGCCGTAGGCCTGCAACGCTTGGCCCGCCTGCACCGCGCGGGCGCAGTGGTCGGGCAGATCGAAGGGGGCGTTGAACAGCACATGCGCCGCATCGCCGACAAACTTGTCCACCATGCCGCCCTGGGCGTGGACGATCAGGGTCAGCCCGGCGAAATAGCGGTCGAGAATGGCGATCAGATCGGTAGGCGACAGAGCATCGGCATAGGGCGAGAAGCCGGCGATGTCGGTGAACAACGCGGTGATCTCACGCGCCTCACCGGGCAGGCGGGACAGGCCCGGTTGCGCCGCGATTCGCGCCACCACGGCAGGCGAGAGGTGCCGCTCAAACCGCCGCCGCAGGACTTGGGCATGACGCCGCGCGGCCAGCATCGCGGCGGTGGTGGCAGTCAGGCCAGTGGCGAGCGGCAGCAGGGCGGGGTTGATCGGGTCAAGTGCAAGGCCCGCGCGCAACCAGAGTGTTGTGGCGATGACGGCCCAGAGCAAGGGGAGAGTGAGTGTCACGGCCAAGGCTATGGTCGCCAAGCCACGCGCGGCGATCCACAGCGCCAGCAAGGCCATCGCCACAGCGGCCACAATCTCGGCCCATGCCGCCCAAGCCGGACGCAGCAGCAGGTGGCCCGAAAGCATGGTTTCAAGCGCATCGGCCTGAATTTGCACCGAAGGCGCAAGCGGGGTGACAGCCGTAGGGCGCAAGGAGGCCGCCTGCGGCGCGCTGAGGCCCAGCAAGACGATTTTTGCGGAAAAATCGTGGTCTTGGGACAAAGCTTGCGCCAAGCTGATGGTCCGGTTGCTCCATTTCGCGGGATCGGTCGGGCGGATGCGCAGATCGGCTTGGGTGCCGAGGGGCAGCACAATCGCACCGAGGCTCAAGTTGCCCTGCCCGATACGCAGCGTGCTTGCGCCTTGGGCCAGTCGCAGCACTTCGGCGGCAAAGCCGGGAGCTGCGGTTTCAGCGGCCAACAGCAGCAGCGGCACACGGCGCACCCTGCCCTGCGCCTCACCGCGCAGCGCACTGATGCCAAGCCCTGCGGCAGTCAGGGTCGAGGCTTCTAAGCCATTGGCAGACCATGGCTGCGTCGGCACGGGCGGGCCAGACGACAACAGCGGGGCCAGCGGCGGCACCGGGCTGGCCTGATCAGACAAAGCGGCGGCGAGAACCGTTGGCACGCGGGACAAAACGATTTGCAGTGCGGCATCGCCGTCAGTCAGGGCCGTACCGCCCGGTACATCGGCCAAGGCCAGCGGTCCGGCAGGATCGGGACCGGAGAGCACAAGATCAAGGCCCAGAACGGCGGGGCTTTGCGCAGCAATCTGATCCACCACCCGCGCCAGCCTTGTGCGGGGCCAAGGCCAGCGGCCAAGCTGCGCCAAATCTTGTGCCGTGATCTCGATTACCCGCACCTGACCTGTGGGCGCTGCGGCGGTCGCGGCCAGACCCGCATCAAGCGTCGCCTCGCGCAGATCACGCAAGCGGTCGGGCAGGATCAAGGCCAAAGCACCTGCGATCAGCAGCGCGGCAAATCCGGCGCGCAGGGCGGCGGGTTCAATCCGCATCGGGTTCGGCCAAGGCTTGCAGGGCGGGAATGTCGCAATCCCAACCATGCGGGCCTTTGTTCAACGCGCCCGCTTCGGCCAAAGCCAGCAGCGCGCGGTTGACCTTGGGGCGGCTGGCCCCCAGCACGGTGGCAAGTTCGGTCTGGCTGATCTCTAGCCGCAAGGTGGCGCGGCTGGGCAGATCAAGGCCGTTCAACTGCCGCAAGGTGAACAGCAGGAACCGCGCGGCACGGGCTTCGAGCGGGTAAAGCGCGATGGATTCCAACTGCTCGGTGGTTTCCCGCAAGCGGCGGCTGAGGTAGCGCGCCACGCCCATGGTCAGCGCCGGATGCTTGCTGGCCAGTGCCTCGTAGCTGCGCCGGGCGAGGACGTAGCCTGTGGTGTCCAGCACCGCTGTCGCATCCGCCGAGCGGGGGTCTTGATCAAACAGCGCCAATTCGCCCAACGTGTCGCCGGGTTCGGCGTGGCGCAGGGTCAGTTCCCGCCCGGCTTGGGTGATCAGCGACAACCGCACCCGCCCGGATTTCAGCGCCAGCAACCATGCACCCGCATCGCCGCGCTGAAAGATCACTTCCGCCGCCGCCCAGCGTTGCAGGGTGGCTAGGGCGTCAATGTCGGCCAGCACCGCATCTGGCAGATCCTGAAACAGCGGGAAAGACCGCCAGAAGCTTGGTTTTTCGCGTGGGGGCGGTGCAGGGCTCATCCGGGCTCCGTGGCTTTTGGCAAACTTCGCCTGCCCGGTGATTTCACGCAAGGGTTTGCACACATCTCCCCTGTTCCGCAGGGAACAGCCGCCCGTGCCGCCGCATGGCATTCAAGCCATACGACGGCAATCACGCCGCGTGACACAGTTTTGATGGAGATTAAAATGGCATCCCTTTTTGGCAAATCCGGCACCTTGGGCAATGACTCGGAAGTCACCGATGGCACTTTGGGCGTCTTGAATGATGTGATTTCCGGTCTGACCGGCAATGATACGCTGTTTTCCTACGTTGGCGATGACACGTTATCGGGCGGCGAGGGCAATGACGTGCTGCACGACGAGGCTGTGTTGGGGGTTTCCGGCAACGACAACCTGAACGGCGACGATGGCAATGACACGCTGTTTGGCGGGCTTGGCAATGACACGCTGAACGGTGGCGCGGATACCGATACCGCCACTTACAGCAACTCGACCGCTGCGGTGAATGTCGATCTGAATCGCACCACGCAAATTGGTGGCTATGCGCAGGGCGACCGTCTTGTCAGCATCGAGAATGTGAATGGTTCGGGTTTCGGCGACCGTCTGGTCGGCAACTCGGCAGCCAACCAGATGCAAGGCTTGGCGGGCAATGACGCCATCTTTGGTGGCTCGGGCGCGGATAGCCTGTTTGGCGGCAGCGGGCGTGATGCTTTGGATGGCGGCAATGACAATGACCTGATCGACGCGGGGTCTGACAATGACAGCGTGTCTGGCGGTGCGGGCAACAATCAGATGTTTGGCGGTTCGGGGCGCGATGCGATGAGCGGCGGCAGCGGCAATGACCGGATGGATGGCGGCACCGATGCCGATACGATGGCGGGCGATGCCGGCAACGACAGCATCACCGGCGGCAGCGGCAATGATGTGCTGACCGGCGGCTTGGACAATGACTCGCTGGACGGCGGCGCGGGTGATGATCGGCTGGATGGTGGGTCGGGCAATGATCTGGTGCGCGGCGGCATTGGCAACGATACCGTGCTGGCAAGCGCAGGCGACACGCTGTTTGGCGACAGCGGCACCGACACGCTGGATTTCACCAATATGTCGACCCGCTTTCCGGTGATCGGGGCCAATAACCAGATCAACCTTGTGACTGGCACTTTTGGGACCACCACTTTCTCGGGGTTTGAGAATGTGATTGGCACCAGCAATGTGGACACCATCACCGGCAGTTCAGTGGCAAACCGGCTGGAGGGCGCGGGCGGCACTGACACCATCCTTGGCGGCTTTGGCAATGACAGCCTTTTGGGCGGTGATGGCGCAGACAGCCTCGACGGCGGCTTTGATGCCGACCAACTGTCTGGCGACGCAGGCAACGATCTGATCTTCGGCGGCAGCGGCAGTGACACGCTGGACGGCGATGCAGGCAATGATGTGCTAAGCGGCGGTTCCAGCAATGATCGGTTGAACGGCGGTTCGGGCGATGATCAGATGCATGGCGACAGCGGCAACGATGTGATGAACGGCGGCACAGGCAATGACGTGATGGCAGGCGATAGCGGCAATGACGCGATGACCGGCTTTCTGGGCAATGACACCATGACCGGCGGCGAGGGCAACGACACCATCGACGGCAGCTTTGGCGATGACCGGGTAGAAGGCGGCGCGGGCGTCGATCTGCTGAGCGGCGGCGTGGGCAATGACGTTCTGATCGGCGATGCCGGGGCGGATGTGCTGACTGGGGGCAGCGGCGCGGATGTGTTTGTGTTCCGTGCCAGCACAGACTCGCTGAACCAACTCGGCGGGGCGGATCTGATCACCGATTTCCAGATTGGCATCGACAAGCTGGATTTCACCGGGCTGGACGCCGATGCGGTTGCTGCCGGAGATCAGGCCTTTGCCTTGGTGCTGGGCGGCAATGCGGCAGGCACCATCCATATTGAGAAGTTCGGCGCCGGGGCCGATGCGATCACCCAGATCGCGGTCAATCTGGATGGCGACGGCAACCCCGATCTGATCGTGCAACTGGCCGGAAACCTGAACTTCGGTGCAGGTGACTTCCTGCTCTGACCCCCGCAAAATGCAAACACAACGCCCCGGTTTGGTCCGGGGCGTTTTTTTTGGTCTGAGCAGGCCTTAGACGACCAAGTATCCTTCAAGCGTCTGGACCGAGTCATATCCTCCGGTCAGCAGCACGCCGCCGACCACAACCGAAATAATCGCGTTGAAGATTTAGGATTTCCGTCGATGCAGATCCGAAGCTTTACCGCTCGGCGTCTCGGGTGGGTCAGATCATGGCGCTTGAAAGGTCCGGCCCGCCGCAATCTTGCGGGGCCGGATGGCGGGTGAAAGTTTAGCGGAACCCAGCCGCAGCACCAGCGATGGTGGCGTCACCATTGGCGGTATCGGCAATGCTCGGACCGGTCAGCACCAAAGCGGTGGCAATCGCGGTGCCAAAGCTGACATAGGCATCCGCCATCGACACGGCGAGAAAGCCTTGCAGCCATGGCTGTTGATCGACCGCAAACAGATGCGTGCCCGCCTTGATCCGGTCCAGCCCCGCACCGTCCATATCGAAGGACGCGAGATGCACCTTGCCGGTCAGGGCGGCCTGTTCGATCCCGGTGGCCGCCGAATTGGCATCTGCGACCGAGATGGTGGCCACGCCATTGATCGTGGGGGTTTTCATCAGCGTCGCCTTGATCGCTTCGGCCACAGCCGTCGGGTCGCCAAAACTAGACGCTGGCAGCGGCAGTTGCGTCGATACGCCGCCTTCCTTGGCGATGCCGTCCGCCACGCATTTGCAGCGATCCTCTAGGTTCTGCGCGCCCGGAACCGTATTCACACAGTTCACGTTCTTGAAACCATGGCTGCCGAAATAAGCGCCTGCTACCAAGCCTGCCGGATATTCTTCGTTGCCGATGTCGTTGATCGCACCCACCTCTTTGGCTTTGTCCGCGCCACCCGAGTTATGTAGCATCACCGGGATTCCGGCATCCAGTGCAGCCTTGATCGCCTCATCTTCCGCATCGGGCACCCAGTTTGGCACCGCAATCACCGAAGCCCCTTATGAGATCGCCGTGCGCACCAGATTGGCCGCATCGCCGCAGATCTTGTCATAGTTTTGCAGCATCAGATAGTTGACCGTGCCTCCATAGGCCGCCACCACCAATGTGGCAGCATCAATGCCGTTTTTGACCTTGGCAAAGAACGGATCGTCTGCCTTGCCACCGACCGCCGCAAAGCTGGCGTTTTCGGCCAGTGCGGCTTGCGCCCAAAGGCCAGAACCGTTGCCAGCGGGGCGGTTTTCATGGTCAGTTTCGGGAATTTCATTGTCGCATCTCCTCCGAGTTGCCGCCGTTTTGAGCGGATATTGGGTGTTTTGCGTCACAGGGCGCTAAAGGATCTCCCCGCCTCCCGCAGCGCGTTTGGCGGGCTTTAACGGCCCGTCGTCGCATTGGTGTTGTTCACCTTTGCATTGGCTTTTGCGCGGGTGCGTTGGAACCGCGCTTCCATCCGGGCCTCGCCATCAGCCGAGCCGTCGTGCCATGTGCCAAACCATTGGTCGAAGGGCACCATGCCGTCGGAATAGTTCACCTCAAAATACTTGTGGTGCAGGTAGTGGGCATAGGCGTGGCTATCCAATCGCGGCCTCTCCCGCCTCGATCTTGTCAAAGCCGATGTGACCGACCACCGCCCCCGTGCCAGTGACTTGCAGATGATGCAGCATCAACAGCGGATGCGACGGCAGCACCAGATGGATCAGGATATCCGACCAATACAACAGGTGTTCGACCGGATGCATTGACAGGCTGGACCATGGCGAGGGGTTGACCGCGTTGTGATGCACCGAATGTACCCATTTATACAGAAACGGCGTGTGGATCAGGCGGTGGATGCAGAAGAAATGCGCCTTCTGAAACAGCGGGATGATGGCCAGCAGGGCGATCAGCGCCCAAGGATGGGCTTCAAACGTGGTCCAAGGGCCAAAGCCATGCGCCCAAGCATAAAGCATCCCGACTTCGTAGGCGGTCCAGATCGGCACGCCGGTGCCAAAGCTGCGCAAAATGTTGTCGATGTTCTGGCTTTTGAACATGACCACATCCGATTTCTTATCCGCCGGGAACAGCCCGTTGAACTTAAACCGGTTTCCCTGCGCGCGACGGATATACAGCCGCAGCTCCAACGCGCCACAGAACAGGAACACAAGCGCTGCATTGCGCAGCAGAATGAATGCGATCCATGTCCAATGCAGGGTTTGCAAGGTTTCCTTGGAAGGTGTCAGATAGAACCAGATCACCGCAGCAAAGCCCATGAACAGCGCGTTCCATGGCAAGATGTAATGCGGCAACCAAGCGAACAATTTCAGCGGCTTTGGCGGTCACACGATGATCGGGGCCACTTGCAACGGTGTGCTGGGTGAAAAATCCCGGCGCTTGTTGCGCTTGCCAAACTTCAGATCGTCCATCCATCCCCCCCCGTGTTAAACCATGCTTTGGTGCCTGTCTTGCATCCAGCGCTTGGCCAAATGCTTCGGGCCGTTCTAGAACCGTTTGACATATTGTCGCAGGGGAGAGTTGATTGAAAACCATCAGGCTTGCTGCGCTTGTGGTTCTTAATCCCTAAGCTGCTGGAATTATGACCGAAAATAACCGACCCCCTCGCATCACTTTGGCCGATATGGCCCAGCTTGCGGGGGTTGGCAGCGCCACGGTGGACCTTGTGATCAACGAGCGGGGCAATGACTCGGATATGGTGCGCCAACAGGTTTTGCAGGCGGCGCGCAGCTTGCGGCTTAGGCGGATGCTGCCCGTCAGCCATCACCGCATGGTGCGCATCAACGTCATCCTCGCCCGCCCCGAACTGCCGCCGATCCGCCGCATGGGGGTGGAGTTTCGCCGTTTGTCTGACCGGATGGACCATTCGGTGGCGATCCATCGCACCACGCTGGAAAATGAGGCTTCGGCGACGATTGCGCAGGCGCTGTTGTGCAGCCCCTGTGATGCCGCGATTGTCTATGGCCAAGATCACCCGCAGATCCACGTGGCCATCGCTGAACTGGCCGCGCGCGGCGAACCCGTGGTGACGATGATTTCAGACTTGCCGGGGTCGGCGCGTCTGGCTTATGCCGGATAGCGCCCGCATATCTGCGGGGCCGCGTCATCGAGTGTGGGTCATTCCACTGGCTGCGCCTTGGTGGCGACGTAAATCTTGCGGCCAGACCATGTGTGCAAGGCGCGCCCGATCACCACTTCGGAATGGCCGTTGCCGTAGATATAGGCGTCATCCACCAAATTGATGCCGACTCAAAACCATGGTGAAGCCTGCGGATCGACGCCGCATCATCCACAGCCCCCAATCACCACCCGACTGCCACGCGCCAAAGGCGATCTCGCTGACCTTCCACCCGGTGCGGCCAAAGTGTCGGTACTGCATCAACCCCTCCCCCTCGCGTGGCCACGTTAGGCTACAACGTTGGGTTGGAAAGCGTGATGCCGATCGTATTCCATCCCAAGGGGCAATCGAAACCCCAAGCGGGCGTTCAGGGTTTTGCGATGATCTGGGTTTTGACCACCTGACCCGGACCTTGGAGCGGTTTGCGTTTATCTTGACTCACAATTCGCGCCAAGACCTGCGCGAATTGTGATCAATCTGCGTCAGATAAAACGCAAACCGCTTTAATGGCGGCGCACCGAGTTTCCACCGTGGATGATTTTGTTGATCAGTGCTGACACTGCTGCATGGGTTGCGGCAGAAATATCGCCGGCTGGCACATTTTCATGCGCAGCGGCGGCGTCTTTGAGGACTCCCACAATTTCAGCTTCAGGAAGTACTTTGCGATCGTTCAGCGCAAGCATCAGGGATTCGCAGATTGCAAGGGCGGCAAGTCCAGCAACGTCGGGGACAGCGGACATCAAATTTAACTTTCTGTAGGGAGTCTGTGGGGCTACCACGTTTTGAGCAACCCCGTGGATATCTTTACGGTTAAACCGAATAACGTGCTAATCTGCATCAGTATCAAGGGCCCTCATATGTAGAACATAACTGCGGGTTGGTTTTGGCCCGCAGTGGCAACCCAAAGGGGTAAGGTATGGCGGAACAAAGTTCTGGGCTGTCGATTTTGGACAGCCCCTTTGCCCGCAAGCTGACAGCGTTCGTTCAGTTATCGCAGGACGATTTGTCAGTTTTGTCAGATGTTTATCGTCGCAGGCGCAGCTTCGCGGCTGGTCGCGACATGATCCATCAGGGTCAAGCAGACCAAACCGCTTATATCGTCGCCTCGGGCTGGGCCTGTTCTTACAAGCTTCTGCCGGGTGGCACGCGCCAGATTGTTGACGTCCAAATTCCGGGCGATTTCCTGGGGCTTCGGTCGGTTTTGTTCCGCACAGCTGATCACAATGTCGAACCGATCACCCGGGTTCAGGCTTCAGAGGTCAAAGAACAAGATCTGCTGGCAGCTTTTACCCAAACGCCGCGTTTGGCCACTGCCGTGCTTTGGGCCGCATCGCGCGATGAGGCGATGGTGGTAGAGCATTTGGTGGGCTTGGGCCGACGCAATGCAAGCGAACGCATGGCGCATTTCTTGCTGGAACTGGGTGCGCGCCTGAAACTGGTGGGGCTTGCGGATCGCAAAGGCTTTAGCTGCCCGCTGTCACAATATCAGCTGGCGGATGCGCTGGGGCTCAGCGCGGTGCATGTCAACCGTGTGCTGCGCGAGTTGCGCGAAGAAGGCTTGCTGACCTTCCAAAAGGGTAAGGTCCAGTTTCTAAACTATGAGGCTTTGGTCGAGCTTTCAGGCTTTGACCGCGCTTATCTGGATCACGAAGGTCCGCTGCTGCGGTGATCTTGGTGCTTTGGTAGCGCCTGTAAGGTGCCGTGAAACGCCAGAGCCCACGAGGAATCGGCCGATTTAGCGCCAGCGTTTCACTGCAGTTTTCATCAAAACTGAACCGCACTTAGTCACAGTTCGGGGCCAAATCTGCCACTCAAAATGCGCCGTAACACTGATCCAAGTTGGCGTTTGCACATTTTTCACTGCGAGATAGGGGTGTTTACCTTCTGCGGTTTCGCTTGGACACAATCAGTTTCGTTTTTGAAAATGCGGGCCGCTGACTGATCGTAGTTAGTGCGGAGGCTTGCTTCAAAGGCCAAGTTGATCGCAACCCGATGGTGCCGTTTGAGCCACGCCCATGCTGCGTTTTTCATGATAAGGAGCCCGACAATGGCAGACGAAAATGCTGTTTTGCCTGCCCCGCATGTCGATGCTGGCGGCAGAGACAGTGATGTCACAGAATACGATATCCTGGTCGCTGAGATGATCTCTGTGCGAGACGATATGGTCAAATTTGCCCAAAGCTTGCAATGGGTTGCAAACCCCTCGACCGACAGTTTGGACAATGACCTGCTATTTGGCGCAACCAACACCCACAGACATTTGGGGCGTGAAGGCAAAGATGCACAGACATGCTTCACAGCTGCGACGGCGAGGAAGGCTTACACTGCGGCTGTCACATTGGAACTTGCCGCTGAAATAGGCAATTTGCTTGGTACTTCGGGCAGATAGTGCAGTCAGAGAATCTGATGATCCGGCATTTTGCAATCTTGGGTTGTGATTTGGGCTAGAATGTGATGGGCTGTATCAGTGGCTTGGCAGTTATTGCTTGCCACCGATGGGCGCGACACCCGCTTACCCCCGCCCGATGCCCACGCCCGGCATATGTCAATGCAGGTCTAAGCACCCCGTTAAAGTAGTGGCCGTGCTCAACTTGGGCCCAAACAAAACATCGCGCGATGGGAACGATTGCCTCTCGTACGAGTTGTATTTTTATGTTTGCCAATCTTGAAAGGAAAGCCGATGAGCTGGGATCAGATCGAAGTCAAATGGGCAGCGATGGCCCGTCGGGTGCGGTCCGATTTGCCGCAAAATACCCGGCTTGGACCAAGCCAAGTAAAGCCCCTCACGCAGCCAAGTGACCTGCCCGAGCCGCAGCCAGCAGAAGTTAGCGCGGCGACCGCCAGGTGACGGGGCGGTTGCGCCTTGTCGGCTGGCTGCTTAGCAAGCCCGCCGATAAGCTGTGGAGTGATAAGGCACCGATCCGCTCTGATCTGTTTGGGATCGAGCGGTTAGAGCATCATGCGGTAAGCTTGGCAGCGGCGCAACCGATCAGCCAAGGCCGCCCGGTTGCGGTGTCCAGCCTTCTGGTGCGGGTGAAAGATAATGCCAAGGCTTTGCTTGCCGCCTACAGGTCGGGGGCGCAGGCGCTGGATGCAGGCCAACCGATCACCCCCGCCGCAGAGTGGTTGTTGGACAATTTTCACATCGTCGAGCAACAGTTGCGCCAGATCGAAGACGATCTGCCGCCCGGCTATTATCGGCATTTGCCAAAACTCGCCGATGGTCCTCTGGCCGGCTATCCGCGCGTGTTGGGATTGGCTTGGGCCTATGTTGCGCATACTGACAGCCTGTTGTCTGAGACGGCACTTTTGCGTTTTGTCCAAGCCTATCAAACGGTTCAGCCGTTGACGATTGGCGAGTTATGGGCGGTGGCGATCACCCTGCGCATCGTGTTGGTCGAGAATATGCGCCGCTTGGCAGAGCAGATCACCGAGGCAAACCGCTTGCGCCAAGCGGCAGATGCTTTCGTCGATCAGGTCTTGGCCTCCAGCGCTTCCGGTGTTTCGGCCCATACGGTTCTGGCCGGGCTGGATGGCGTTGATCTGCCCGAGATCATGGCGGCACAGGTCGCCAAGCGCCTGCGCGGCACCGATCCGGCAGATACGCCGCTGGCGGGTTGGCTGGACGCTCGCTTGCGGCATTTGGGGCTGTCGGTTGAAACGGTGGTTGCCAGTGCGCAAGCGCGGCAGGGTGCTTCGAATGTCACCATGCGCAATATCGTCGCCTCGATGCGGCGGCTTTCCGAAATGGATTGGGCCGAGTTTTTTGAGGCGGCCAGCTTGATCGAGGCACGCTTGCGCGCAGCTTCGGGCTATGGCGAGATGGATTTTGCCACCCGCAACAGCTACCGCACCGCCATTGAAATGCTGGCCCGCCATTCCGGCCATGACGAGGCTGCGGTAACGGAATCGGCTTTGACCATGGCGCAAACGGGCGATACGCCTGCCGCGCATGATCCGGGTTTTGCGCTGCTTGGCGCGGGGCGCGATGCGTTGTGTCGCGATCTCGGCTATGCGCCGCCGCTGCCGATCACCTTGGGGCGGTTGTGGCGGCGGTTGGGGTTACCGGGGTATTTGGCCGCGATTGCCTTGGCTTCGGTGCTGTTTCTGACGGCTGCCTTGTGGTTGACCGGGTTGCACAGCGGAGCGCTTATCCTCAGCGGCGTCTGGCTGGCGGTTGAGGCCGGAACGGCGCTGGTCAATTTGATGATCACCCGGCTGGTCGGGCCAAAGCCGCTGCCGGGCCTGTCGCTGGAAGACGGCATCCCCGCAGATCTGCGCACGCTTGTGGCCGTGCCGGTCTTGCTGGCCAATGTACAAGACCTGATGCAGCAGATCGAACAGCTAGAGGTGCATCACCTCTCCAGCGTCGGTGGGGCGCTGCATTACGCGCTGTTGTCCGATGGCCCGGACGCGGCCAAAGCCACCACGCCGCTTGACACCGCTTTGATCACCACCGCGCGTGCGGAGATTGCCAAGTTGAACGCCACCTATCCATCCGACGATGGCGACAGGTTTCTTTTTCTGCATCGCGAGCGGCAATGGAACCCGTCCGAAGGCGTTTGGTTGGGGTGGGAGCGTAAGCGTGGCAAGTTGATCGAGCTGAACCGATTGCTGCGCGGTGCTGCGGATACCAGCTTTTTGCCCGGTGCTGTGGTGCCGCAAGGCGTGAAATTCGTCATCACACTGGACGCGGACACCCGGATTTTGCGCGACACCGTGCGGCGATTGATCGGCAAAATGGCGCATCCGTTGAACCGCCCGATCATCGACCCTGCCACTCAGCGCGTGACCTCGGGTTATGGCATCTTGCAGCCGCAAGTCACCCCCGCCCTGCCGCTTGGAATGGACGGCTCGCTCTATCAGCGGATTTCCTCCAGCCCTGGTGGGATTGAACCCTACGCAGCGGCAAGTTCGGATGTGTATCAGGATTTGTTCGCCGAGGGGTCGTTTACCGGCAAAGGCATCTATGACGTTGATGCTTTCATGGCAGCTATCGAGGGCCGGGTGCCGGACAATACCATGCTGAGCCATGATTTGTTCGAGGGCAGCTTCGCGCGCGCCGGCCTTGCCACGGATATTCAGGTGGTCGAGGATTTCCCTGCCCGCCAAGACGTAGACGCCCGCCGCCAGCACCGCTGGGTGCGTGGCGATTGGCAGTTGTTGCCGTGGATCAGTGGCAAGCGGAAAACCACGGGCGGGATTTCGGCGGTCAATCGCTGGAAGATGCTGGACAACCTGCGCCGCTCTTTGCTGGCCCCGATGACGCTGCTGTCGCTGTTTGTGGGCTGGCTGTTGCCGCTGCCGCAGGCCTTGGCGTGGACGGCGGCGGTGCTGGTCTTGCTGGCGCTGCCAAGGCTGATCGCGCTGCCGTTGGCCATTCTGCCGGGGCGGGCGGGGATCACCGCGCGCAGCCATTTTCAGGCGTTGCTGGCGGATGTGAAACTCGCGTTTGCGCAGATCGGTCTGACCGTCGCGCTGCTCGCGGATACGGCGGCGCTGATGCTTGATGCGATTGTTCGCACGGCTGTTCGGTTGCGCAGCGGCACGCATCTGCTGGAATGGCTGACAGCGGCGCAATCCAGCGGTGGCGGGCTGCCCAACTTTGCCCGCTTCTATATGCTTAAAGCGCGCGGCGTGGCGCTTGGGCTGTTCCTGTGCGGCGCAGCTGTTGCGCTGAACGCACCGATCTGGCCTCTGGCATTGACCTTTGCTGCCATTTGGCTGGCCGCCCCTGTCCTTGCACGCTGGATCAGCCTGCCGCGTATGGGTCGCACCGCGCCGCCGCTGACCGCCGCTGAACGCACCGAACTGCGCCTGATCGCCCGGCGCACCTGGCGCTATTTTGAGGCCTTTGTGACCGAGGCCAACCATTTCCTGCCGCCCGACAACTTTCAGGAAACCCCGCGTCCGGTGGTGGCCACCCGCACCTCGCCCACCAATATCGGCCTGTATCTGCTGTCGGTGACAGTTGCGAAAGACATGGGGTGGATCGGTCAAGCCGAGGCTGTGACGCGGCTGGAACAAACCCTGACCACCATGCAGCGCCTGCCCCGGTTTCGCGGCCACCTTTACAACTGGTATGATACTTCAGACCTGCGCGTGCTGGACCCGGCCTATGTCTCCAGCGTCGACAGCGGCAACCTTGCGGGCCATCTGATTGCCGTCGCACAGGCCTGCCAAGAATGGCAAACGCGCCCTTCGGCCCCCGATCTGCGCGGGCTGCACGATGCGCTGGCTTTGGCGCTTGAAGCGCTTTCGGCCAACCCAGAGCCGCAACTTTCTGCCCTGCTGGAACAGGTAGCCAACCACCCGGTTCGCGCGGCAGAGGCTGCAATATTGGCAGAGGCCCATGCCGGAGCAGGTTCAGAACTCGCGTTCTGGACCCGTGCGATTGCCGCAAGCCACGCCAGCCAACTGGTTGACCCCGCTTTGCCCGAACGCTTGCGCGCCGTGGGCGATCAGGCGCGACAGTTCGCGATGGAGATGGAATTTGGCTTTCTGATGCAGCCGGAAAAAAAGCTGCTTTCCATCGGCTTTTCCGTCTCGACCAACACGCTTGATGCCAACTGCTACGACCTTCTGGCGTCAGAGGCCCGGCTTGCCAGTCTGTTTGCGATTGCCAAGGGCGATGTGGAAACCCGGCATTGGTTCCGTCTGGGTCGCGGGGCCACCCCGATCGGCGCGGGATCGGCGCTGATTTCGTGGTCGGGCAGCATGTTTGAATATCTGATGCCCTCGCTGGTGATGCGCGCACCTGCGGGGTCGGTGTTGGAGGAGACCAATCGCCGGATCGTCGAGCAGCAACAGGCCTATGCCGCAAGTCTGGGTATTCCATGGGGCATCTCGGAATCCGCATACAATGCCCGCGATCTGGAAATGACCTATCAATATTCCAACTTCGGTGTGCCGGGGTTGGGGCTGAAACGCGGGCTTAGCGAAAACCGCGTGCTGGCCCCCTATGCCACTGGGCTTGCCACCATGGTCGATGCCCAGGCGGCACTGCAGAACTATGCGGCTTTGGCTGATCTGGGCGCAGAGGGCCGCTTTGGCTTTTATGAAGCGCTGGATTTCACCGCATCCCGACTGCCCGAAGGTGCAAGCAATGTCGTGGTGCGCAGCTTTATGGCGCATCATCAGGGTATGACCATCACTGCCATTGCCAACGTGCTGCATCATGGCCTGTTGCGCGACCGCTTCCATGCCGAGCCGATCATTCAAGCGGTCGAGATGTTGTTGCAAGAACGGGTGCCGCGCGATGTGCCCATCGCTCCGCCCCGCGCTAAAGAAGTCTTGGTGGCGGCGGTTGAAACCCTGTCCGCCGCCGTTGTGCGTCATTTTGACAACCCGGTCACGGTCATACCCACCGCGCATCTGCTGTCCAACGGCAGCTATGGCGTGATGCTGACCCCCACTGGCGCGGGCTTTAGCCGCTGGCGCGATCTGGCGATCACCCGCTGGCGGGCCGATGCAACGCAGGCGCAACATGGCGGCTTCATCTATCTGCGCGATGTGCGCTCGGGCGGGCATTGGTCGGCGGGCGTGCTGCCCACCGGGTACGATGCAGGCCTGCACCGCGCGGTGTTTTGTGAGCATCACGCCGCCTTCACCCACACCGCCCGCCATCTGCTGACCCATACCGAGGTGGTGGTTTCTGCCGAGGATGACGCCGAAGCCCGCCGGGTGACGCTGACCAACACCGGGCGGCACCCGCGTGAAATCGACGTGACCTCTTACGCCGAATTGGTGCTGGCGGCCCCCTCTGCCGATCTGACGCATCCGGCGTTCTCGAAGCTATTCGTTGTCACCGATTATCTGCCCGAACTGGGTGTGCTGATCGCCACGCGGCGCAAGCGCAGCCCGTCTGATCCCGAAGTGTGGGCCGCGCATGTGGCCGTGGTGGAAGGGGATGAGACCGCACCGCTGCAATACGAAACCGACCGGGCGAAATTTATCGGGCGCGGCCAGATGCTGAGCAATCCTGCCACTGCCGAGACCCCGCTGTCCGGCAGCATCGGCACTGTGCTGGACCCAATATTTTCGCTGCGCCGCAGGGTGTTGATCCCCGGTGGTGGCCGCGTGCGCGTGACATTCTGGACCATGGTGGCCGACACGCCCGAGGCTTTGCTGGATCTGGTTGAACGCCACCGCGACCCTTCCGCATTTGGCCGTGCAGTGACGCTGGCGTGGACGCAAACCCAGGTTCAGCTGCGCCATCTGGGTGTCAGTACCACCACTGCCTCCGACTTCCAAAGGCTGGCCGGTATGTTGGTGCGCGGCGATGCCCGCCTGCGTGCCAGCGCGGCGCAAATCCGCGCCGGGGCCGGGCCGCAATCAGACCTCTGGGCCTTGGGGGTCTCGGGCGATCTGCCCATCGTGTTGTTCGTGATCAGCGATGCCGAGGATATCGGACGGCTGCAAGAGGTGCTCGCAGCGGCGGAATACTGGCGGATGCGGCAGTTGGCCGTCGATCTGGTGATCCTGAACGACCGCGCCTCGTCTTATGCGCAAGACCTTCAAATCGCGATTGACGCCGCCGTGCGCTCGTCGCAAGCGCGCCCCAGCACGACGGGGACCGGGGGCAGGATCTACACGCTGCGCGCCGATATGACCCCACCCGAGACCCGCGCCCGCCTGATGGCTGCAGCGGCGATGATGCTGATCGCCAGCCGGGGCAGCATCGGTGCACAGCTTGATCTGCTGCCCGCCACCCCGGCGTCTGCGCCGCAAAAACTTGCTCTGTCGGCCCTGCCCAGCGCAACAATCACTCTGCCGCAGTTGGAGTTCTTCAACGGAACCGGAGGTTTTGATCTGGATGGCCGCGAATATGTCACCGTGCTGCAAGACGGCCAAACCACTCCCGCGCCATGGATCAACGTCATCGCCAACCCCAGTTTCGGCTTTCAGGTTTCCGCCGAGGGCAGTGGGTTCACTTGGGCTGAAAACAGCCGCGAGAACCAGATCACGCCATGGTCAAATGACCCGGTCAGCGATCCGGCGGGCGAGGCGATTTATCTGCAAGACCTAGAGACCGGGCAAATCTGGACCCCCACCGCGCTGCCGATCCGCAGCAAGGGCAGCTACATCGCCCGCCACGGCTTTGGCTATTCCCGCTTTCAGCACGCAACCAACGGTATCGACGCCGATATGGTGCAGTTCGTGCCAATGGATGCCCCGGTCAAGATCACCCGATTGACCCTTCGCAACACCTCGGACCGCAGCCGCAGGCTTTCGGTGACGGCCTATGCCGAATGGGTGCTTGGCACCTCGCGCGGGGCGACGGCGACCGCCCTGATCACCGAGATTGACGCCGAGACGGGGGCAATTCTGGTGCGCAATCCGCGCGGCATGGCGTTTCCGGGCCGGGTGGCCTTTGCCGATCTGGGCGCGGATACCACCAGCCGCACCGCGGATCGGGCTGAAATTTTAGGGAGAGCCGGGTCGATGGCTTCCCCTGCCCGGCTCAGCGAGCTGTCCGGCAATGCCGGGCCAAAGTTCGATCCCTGCGCCGCTTTGCAACGTGAGATCACCCTCGCTCCGGGGCAAAGCATTGATGTGACCTTCCTGCTTGGCCAAACCAACAGCCTAGAGGACGCCCGCGCGCTGATCCTTGCCACCCGTGCCCGCGATCTGACGGCGGTGCTGGACGAGGTAAAGGCGTGGTGGGCAGACCTGCTCGGCACCGTCCAAGTGCGCAGCCCGGATCGCGCGCTGGATATCATGCTGAACGGCTGGCTGATGTATCAAGCCCTCGCCTGCCGCATCTGGGCGCGGGCTGGCTTCTATCAGGCCAGTGGCGCTTATGGCTTCCGCGACCAGTTGCAAGACGGCATGGCGCTGACCGCTCTGCGGCCCGAGATGACGCGGGCGCACCTGTTGCGCGCGGCGGCGCGGCAGTTCCCCGAGGGCGATGTGCAACACTGGTGGCTGCCACATTCCGGCCAAGGCGTGCGCACGCGGATATCGGATGATCGGGTCTGGCTCAGCTATGCCGTGGCGCAATATATCAGCGTCTCAGGCGATGCCACGGTTCTGGATGAGGTTTTGCCCTTCCTCGAAGGGGCCGACCTGCGCCCCGGCGAGCATGACAATTTCTTCCAGCCGGGTATTTCGGACACCACCGCCACGCTGTTTGAACATTGCGCGCGTGGCTTGGATCAGGCGATTGACCTGACCGGGTCGGACGGGATGCCGCTGATCGGCACTGGCGACTGGAACGACGGGATGAACCGCGTCGGCGAGGCTGGACAAGGCACCTCTGTCTGGCTGGGTTGGCTGCTGATCGCCACGATCAACGCCATGCGCCCCTTGGTTGAGCCCCGCGACCCCGCCCGCGCCGCCCGCTGGCAGGCCCATGCCGAAAGCGTTCGACTGGCGATTGAGCGCGACGGCTGGGATGGCGCTTGGTATCGCCGGGGCCACTTTGACGATGGCAGTCTGCTGGGGTCGTCCAGTTCGGCGGAATGTCAGATCGACTCTATCGCGCAATCTTGGGCGGTGTTGTCGGGGGCGGCTGATCCAGACCGTGCCGCTACCGCGATGCAGTCGATGACCGATCACCTGATCAAGCCCGATGTAGCCCTGCTGTTTACCCCGCCGTTTGATCACTCGATGCCCGATCCCGGCTACATCAAGGGCTATCCGCCCGGCCTGCGCGAGAATGGTGGTCAATATAGCCATGCCGCGATGTGGGCGGTGCTGGCGCAGACCCGGCTGGGCAATGGCGACGCAGCGGGCGCTTTGTTTGCCCTGCTGAACCCGATCAACCACGCCCTCACTCCAACCGAGGCCGCGCGCTACAAGGTGGAACCCTATGTGATTGCCGCCGATGTCTATTCTGTCGCGCCGCATGAAGGGCGCGGCGGTTGGACATGGTACACCGGCTCTGCTGCATGGATGTACCGCGCCGGGATTGAAGGGCTACTGGGCATCACCCGCCACGGCGACGCCCTGCGCTTCGCCCCGTGTTTTCCAAAGGCATGGCCGCAGGTCGATCTGCGGCTAAACCTTGGTCCTGCGCCCTGTAATGTCAAAATTCTGAACCCACTTGGTCTTGGCACAGGCCTAGAAACTGCGCGGCTGAATGGCGAAGACATGGCTTGCGAGGCGGGCGTTCTGATGGTGTCGCTGGATCGGCTGCAAGGGGAGTTGATCCTTGAGATTGGGTAAGGCAGTTCCCCGGTTTGGCAGGCGAAACGTGACCATCGGGGGAGGCTACGGCCTCCCCCTACTTTATCGATGAACATTGAATTCAGTAGCCTGTCAGTTTCGCACTCAGGGCCGCAGCCGTAAACGCCGCCCGCAACTCTGCCGTACCAGCAGACAACAAACCAACATCACTGCCCACGGCGACAAACCTGGCCCCAAGATCAAGATAGCGTTGCGCCAAGCCGCGATCAGAGGTCAGGATGACCGTCGCTTTGCCGCGCGAGATAATCTGCTTCAACGCGTCTTCGACCGCCGCCTGCACCTCTACCGCCGCCGGATTGCCCAGATACCCCATATCAGCCGCCAATCAAACCCGGCATTGGCGCACAGACCCGCCGTGATCGGATTGGCCAGACCCAGCCACAGACCGATTTGCGGGCGGCCTGCGGCAAGACCCGCCTTGAAGGTGTTGAATGGGGCAGGCATCGCGTTCCCTCAGGCGAAGAAGCAACCAACCGTCCCCAGCGGGCCGAAATCGGCAAGAATGGTATCGCCATGACGCGCCTCAATCGGGCGAATGAACGAACCTGAAAGCACGATCTGCCCGGCCTCGACGCGCTGGCCGTACTGCGACAGGCGATTGGCCAACCACGCAATGCCACGCGCGGGTTGGTTCAAAACACCCGCGCCAAGCCAGGTTTCTTCAACCTCGGCATTGCGCATCACGATGGCCCCGGCCCAGCGCGGATCAAAACTGTCGGGCCGCATCGCCCGCCCGCCCGTCACGATCCCCGCATTGGCTGCATTGTCCGAGATGGTATCAACGATGGTGCGCGGCTTGCCAGTGCTCGGGTCCACCCGCAGGATACGCATGTCCAAAATCTCCAACGCGGGCAAGATGTAGTCAGTGGCGTTCAGCACATCGGTCACCGAAACGCCCGGACCTTGCAGCGGCGCTTTCAGCACAAAGGCCAGTTCGGCCTCTATCCTCGGTTGGATAAAACGGTCCGCGGGGATGGTCGCGCCATCCTCAAACACCATATCATCCAACAAAACGCCCGAATCCGGGGTGGCGATGTTCAGCGCAGATTGCATCGCCTTCGAGGTCAGGCCGATCTTCCAGCCGATGGTGCGACGCCCCTCGGCATGGCGTAGCGCCACATAAGCCGCCTGCACCGCATAGGCATCATCCATCGTCATGTCGGGGTGCAACAGTGACAACAGCCCGATCTGCACGCGGGTTTTCTCTGCCACTACAAGGCGCGCGGCGGCGGCGTCAATTTCAGGTTTCAACAGCATCACAGAACCTCATCGGCGATGGTGTTGTGCAGAATACCGATGCCATCAGCCTCAACCTCTACCACATCGCCGGGCTTCAGCCAGATCGGCGGATCAAACCGCGCCCCCGCCCCGGTGGGGGTGCCGCAGACGATGACATCACCGGGAACGAGTGTGGTGAAGGTCGAGATATAGGCGATGATCTGGCGGAAGCCGAACATCATCCGACTGGTGCGATCCGATTGCCGCACCTCGCCATTCACCCGCGTTTGCAGGGCGATGTCGGCCAGTTGCGCCTCGTCCATATAGGGCACGATCCACGGCCCGATAGAGCCTGAGCGATCCCAGTTCTTGCCCTGCGTCACATTGAATTTGGCATGACGCACCCAGTCGCGGATGGTGCCTTCGTTGCACAGGGTCAGGGCGGCGATATGGCCTAGCGCATCGCGTTCGGCAATCCGACGACCGCCTTTGCCGATGACGATGGTGACTTCACCCTCATAATCCAACTGCGGGCTTTCCGGCGGGCGGATCAGTGGCTGACCATGCCCGGTAAACGAGCGGGCAAAGCGTGGGAACAGCGACATATAGGGCGGGTTTTCTTTGCCATCCTTATATTCCGCATTGCGGTCAGGGAAGTTGACCCCGACGCAGAGGATCTTTTCCGGCTTGGGGATCGGGATTTGAAAGGTGATCTCGGCCAAGGCGATTTCAGGGCTCATATCGGCGGCCAAGTCGGCAAGCCGCGGCAATGCGCCTTGTTCGATCACTTCGCGCAAGGTCGGCATGTCGGCGTGACGCGCCGAAAGTGGGATGACGCCCGCATCGGTGATCGCTCCCCAAGCGCTGCGGCCTTGATGGGTGAAACTGGCAAATCTCATGGCGCGATGATCGGTTGCGCGGCCAAGACCGCCGCTGTCGTAGCGATACCCGCAAAAGCCGAGCCATGCGCGAACCAGCTTTTCGGCGCAGGTGCGCCCCATAGCGTCTGGCGCTGCGGGTCTTTCAGATCCCAGTGGATCGGCTCTAGATCAGGGTCAACCGTCTGATAGTCCGAGCAATAAATCTCGGTCCGGTGGCCATCGGGATCGAGGATATACAAGAAGAACGCGTTCGAGATGCCATGCCGCCCCGGCCCACGTTCGATATTGGCGACATATCCGGTGGTTGCCATCAGATCGAGCAGGTCGATGATGTTCAGCGGTGTCGGCACCCAGAATGCCAGATGGTGCAGGCGCGGGCCAAGGCCATTGGTGAAGGCCATGTCATGCACACCGCCCTTGCGATGCATCCACGCCGCCCACAGCTTTTTGCTGTCTTCGTCTTCGGTATATTCCGTCACCCGGAAGCCGAAGGAATTATAGAATGCGACCGAAGCATCCACGTCGGGCGAGAAGCAGTTGAAATGGTCGATCCGCAGCGGTTTGACGCCATGATACAGCGCGTATTTCTGATGGATCGGGGCCAAGCGGTCCATCGTGGCGTAGAATTCCAACGGAATCCCGTGCGGGTCCGCCGTGCGCAAAGTGCGGCCCATGAACGGGCGCTTCACCCAAGCCACCGGCAGGCGTTGAGCGGCAAAAAACGTGTAAGCGGCGTCCAGATCGGCCTCGGCATAGACCTTGAAGCCCAGCACATTCACCGCCGCCATATCGGCCTTGCGCAAGATCACGCAATGATGGCCCCGCTCCTCCATCGCGCGCAGATAGACCGTCTCGGCATCCTCATGGGTGACTTGCAGGCCAAGCAGATCGGCGTAAAACGCCCGGCTTGCGGCGAGATTCTTGACGGCAAGCTCAACGTGGCTCAGACGAATGACGTTGAACGCCGGGTACAGCACGGGGCTGGGAACGGGCATCGGCTTCCTCCCTGAAAGCAGTAAGTAGTGTCAGTCGCCAAGTTTCGGACCCGGCGGCGGTCAGTCGCCAAGTTTCGGACCCGGCGGCGGTCAGTCGCCAAGTTTCGGGATGACATGCGGTTGGGTGGTAAAGGCTATATTCTTGGTTTCCATGTAGAAATCGAACGACCACTCCGCACCATCGCGGCCAATCCCGGAATTCTTCACCCCCCCGAACGGCGCGGGCAGATGGCGGATGTTTTCCGAGTTCACCCAGATCATCCCGGCCTCCAGAGCATCGGTGAAGCGGAAGGCGCGGGTGACATCCGAGGTCCACAGATAGCCGGTCAGCCCGTATTGCACGTCATTGGCAATCGCCAATGCCTCGGCCTCATCGTTGAACGCAATCGCGGTCAGCACCGGGCCAAAGATTTCCTCTTGCGCGATCCGCATCTGATTGTGCGCGCCGACAAACAGCGTCGGGCTGACATAGCAGCCACCGCCCGGCCCGGCGAATTTGGCACCACCTGCGGCCACAACCGCCCCTTCGGCGCGACCAATCTCAATATACTCCAGCACCTTGGCCTCATGCACCGGATGGATCAGCGGGCCGACCACGGTTTTCGGATCAAGTGGGTGGCCGACGACGATGCGCTTTGCCTTCTCGGCCACCATCGCGGTGAACTTGTCGTAGATCGTTGCCTCCACCAGCAAACGGCTGGAGGACGTACAGCGCTCGCCGTTCAGTGAGTAGATCATGAACACCGCCGCATCGGCAGCCCGTTCCAGATCGGCGTCAGCAAACACGATCACCGGGTTCTTGCCGCCGAGTTCAAAATGCACCCGCTTCAAGGTATCGGCACCCTGCTTCATAATCATACTGCCGGTGCGCGACTCTCCGACAAAGCCAATCGCCTTAATGTCGGGATGTTCTGTCAAAGCTCGCCCCGCATCCTCACCAAACCCATTCACCAGATTCCACACCCCCGGCGGCAGGCCTGCACTTTCGGCAATCTCCACCAGCAGACGGGCCGACAGTGGTGAAAACTCGGCGGGTTTATGCACCACCGTACACCCCGCAGCCAAAGCCGGGGCGATTTTCCATGTCGACAGCATGAACGGCGTATTCCACGGCGTGATGATGCCAACCGGACCAATCGGCGTGCGGGTTGTCATGTTGACCTGACCCTTTGCCCGAAGGGTCTGACCATCGCGGGCCTTGGGGGCAAGGTCAGCGAAATAGCGGAAATTCTCGGCCCCGCGCAACGCAGCCTTCGCCATGAACCGAATAGATTGCCCGGTGTCCATCGACTCGACAATAGCGATCTCCTCGGCGCGTGCTTCAATCGCATCGGCGATCCTGTGCAGCAGGGCGCGGCGGGCCTCGCCCTCCATCGCACGCCACGCCGGAAACGCCGCTTTCGCCGCTGCTGCTGCCAGCGCCACATCTGCCGCCTTGCCCTGCGCAACCTGCGCCAGCGGCTTCAGATCGACCGGGGATATGATTTCAAACGTCGCACCATCCAGCGCGGGCACCGCCTTACCATTGATATGGTTCAGCACGCCTTCACTGCGAAAACGCGCAAGATAGGCGTTGGCCTTGGCGAGATTGCTATTCAGGTCGGACATTTCGGCCTCCTACTTTGCGCGCAGGCGCGGATGGATGGCGTTTTTCTTCCAGCTGAGTGCCGGGTCGAGTTCGGAGATATCCAGCGTCAAAGCGAAATGCGGTGTCTCAAACAGCGGCGCAAAATGCGCAGTGGCAGCGGCAAAGATCATCGGCAGTCTCAACCGGTCGTCGCAACAGCCAGTGAATGGAGGTTGTGATGACAAAACGACAGCGAGGGTCCGATCGATCTGGCCGGGCGGCGATTGTTTCGCCGGGTCGCCCGGGTGTTG
>NZ_JAFCTX010000027.1:0-66067 GCF_049896245.1 Cypionkella sp. TWP1-2-1b2
GGCGTTGTAAGAGCGCCAGTTCGTCGTGCGGTAGGTCGGAGGTGCAGGTTTGCTCATACCCTGCGACTAACACCTTGCAGTCACGCAGGGAATCCCTCACGATTTGTGCAACAGAGCCTTTGCTTGACCTCAATGAAAATCACCTCTGCGCCATCGCGCGCAATCAGATCAATCTCCCCCGCCGAGCCGCGCCAGCGCCGCGCACAAACCGCCCGCCCCGAACGGTCATAAAGCTGCGCTACCTGTTCTTCGGCGGCAAATCCTGCGTGATACGACCGTGCTCCGCTCATGCGCCTGCCCTTTTCAATGCCAGTTGATACACATCCCGCCGCGCCAAGCCATAAGCCTGCGCCACCGCCGCCGCCGCATCTTTCATCGTCATATGCGTCAAAGCCAAATCCAACGCCTGTTCTACCGTTGCCGCATCTGCCGCCTGTTCCGGCGCGCGATCAATCAACACGACGATTTCGCCCTTCACAACGCGCCCGTCAAACGCCACAGCCAATTCGCCCAATGTCCCGCGCGAGATTTCTTCGAATCGCTTGGTCAACTCCCTGCACACAACACTTTTACGCCCTTCCCCCAACTCTCGCACCAAATCATCTAATAATGCCTTAACGCGCTTGGGCGATTCATAAAGAATCACCGTCGCCTGCACCTGTGCCAATTCGCGGATAAACGTCTGCCGCGCGCCCTTGGTCGCTGGCGGAAAGCCTGCGAACAAAAACCGATCCGACGGCAGCCCCGACACCGTCAGCGCGCATAAAACCGCCGATGCCCCCGGCGCGGACAGCACGGGATAGCCTTGCGCAATCGCGGCACGCGCCAACTGGAAACCGGGGTCCGAAATCAGCGGCGTTCCTGCCTCCGAGGCATAGGCCACCGACTTGCCTTCCGCTATCGCGCGCAGCAGGCGCGGCAAGGCGGCGTCGTTGTTATGCTCGTGATAGGCCACCAGCGGGCGGTCCCCAAGGCTAACCCCATGAATTTCCATCAGATGCCGCAGCGTTCTTGTATCTTCCGCCGCCAGAACATCCGCCGAGGCCAGAATATCCAACGCCCGCAAGGTGATATCCCGCGCCGCGCCAATCGGTGTGGCCAAAAAATACAACCCTGACACAAGGCGCTGTTTTTCCGGCGCCGCTCTGCTGATCGTCACCCGGATCGCCTCCCTGACAAGTTTACTTCCCGCCCCGATGCGCTTAATCTGAACATCAGTCCGCCAAGGGTGAGGGAGTTCTATGTTGTCCGTTTTGATGCGGGCCCGCAAGTCGCTGGGCCAAATAGTTGTTGCCGCTGCCGCACTGGTCTTGGCCGCTTGCGTGCCAAGCTCCGGTCCAACTGCAGGGGGCGGCAACGCCTCGGGCAAGATCCAAGTCGCTTTGCTGGTGCCCGCAGGCTCCGGTCAGGCCAGCGATGAGCTGCTCGCCCGCTCGTTGCAAAACGCCGCCCGGATGGCGATTTCTGATCTCGGCGGTGCCGCCCGCGTCGATCTGCGCGTCTACAACACCGCAGGTCAGCCTGCGAGGGCCGCCGCGATGGCGACCCAAGCCGTGGCGGACGGCGCGCAGGTCATCCTTGGCCCGGTGTTCGCGCAAGAGGCCAATGCCGCAGGCGTCGCCGTGGCAGGCTCTGGCGTCAATGTGCTGGCGTTCTCGAACAACCCCGATATTGCCGGCAACAACGTTTTCGTGCTCGGCCCAACCTTTGGCAACACCGCCAACCGTTTGGCATCTTATGCGGTCCGGCAAGGCAAATCGCAGATCATGATCGTACATGATCGCAACACCGCAGGCGAATTGGGCCGTACCGCCATCGCGCAAGCCGTGGCGCAGTCTGGCGGCTCGGTCGTCGCCACCGGCAATTATGAATTCTCGCAAAATGGCGTGGTGGCGGCCGCCCCCGGCATCGCAGCCGCCGCGAAATCCGCAGGCGCGCAGGCGGTGTTCCTGACCGCAGACACCGCTGGCGCTTTGCCTTTGGTCAGCCAGCTTTTGGCCGACAATGGCCTGTCCAGCGCCTCGGCGCAGTTCATTGGCCTGACCCGCTGGGACATTCCCGCCGCCACCCTCGGCCTGCCCGGTGTGCAAGGCGGTTGGTTTGCACTGCCCGATCCGGCGCTTTATGCGCAATATCAAGCCCGCTACCAATCCACCTTCAACGAGCCGCCGCATCCGATTTCCGGCCTTGCTTATGATGGCATCGCGGCGATTGGGGCTTTGATGAAAAAGGCAGGCTCCGGCCCCTTGTCGAAACAAGCCTTGACCCAAGGCGCGGGCTTTGTCGGCGTCAACGGCATCTTCCGTCTGCGCTCGGATGGCACCAATGAACGCGGTCTGGCCATTGCGCAAATCCAAGGTGGCCGCATCGTGGTCATTGATCCCGCCCCGCGCAGCTTTGGCGGCTTTGGGTCTTAAGGCATAGGGCGGAGTCCCGCATGAAACGCGCCGTGGCCCCTGCGGCTGGCCTTGTTGCAGCACCCGATCTGTTGATCCCCGCCGCCGATTTGATCGACGGCGGGGCTTTGCTGGCCGCGATCCGCGCTGAACTTCCCGCAGCCGATGCCCGCGCAGGCCGCGCCGTGGCCGTGCGCCATATGATACAGGCGAAAAACCGCGCCAATGCGGCACTTGAGGCCGCCTTCCTGCTGAACCCGCTGAAAGCCCGCGCGCTGGTTTCCGCGCAATCGCATGTCACCGATGTGCTGGTCACCACCGCCCTCATGATCTCCCGCGATCATCTGCACCGCACCGCCAACCCCACCACCGCCGAGCGCCTGACCGTCCTCGCAGTCGGCGGCTTTGGCCGCGCCGAGATGGCGCCGCATTCCGATGTAGACCTGTTGTTCCTCACGCCATGGAAAATCACCCCGTGGGCGGAATCGGTCATCGAATCCATGCTCTACATGCTGTGGGATCTGAAGCTGAAGGTCGGCCATTCCAGCCGCACCGTCGCCGATTGCATCCGTTTGGGCCGTGAAGACATCACCATCCGCACCGCTTTGCTAGAGCACCGCTTCATCGCGGGCGACGCATCCCTCGCGGCAGAGTTAAACGAACGCCTCTGGTCCGACCTGTTCCGCAACTCCGGCCCCGAATTCATCGAAGCCAAACTCGCCGAACGTGCCGAACGTCACAAACGCCAAGGCGGTCAGCGCTATGTGCTGGAGCCGAATGTCAAAGAGGCCAAAGGCGGTCTGCGCGATCTGCAAACGCTGTATTGGATCGGCAAATATCTGCTGCGGGTGTCCTCCTCCGCTGGCCTCGTCGCCGCAGGCCTGCTGTCGCGCGAGGAATACGACAAGTTCGAGCGCGCCGAGAATTTTCTCTGGGCCGCCCGCTGTCATCTGCACTACATCACCCATCGCGCCGTCGATCAGTTGACCTTCGATGCCCAAGTCGATGTCGCCGCCCGCATGGGCTACCACGATGCCGCAGGCCGCCGCGCGGTTGAGCTGTTCATGCAAGACTACTTCCGCCACGCCACCCATGTCGGTGAGTTGACGCGGATCTTCCTGACCGAACTTGAAGCCCGCCATGCCAAGCCCGAATCCAGCATCCTCGGCATGTTCAGCCGCAAAAAGGTAAAACCGCCCTATAAGCTGGTGCAAAGCCGCATCGACGTGGCCGATCCCACAGCCTTCCTGTCAGACCCGCTCAACCTGCTGCGAGCCTTTGAAGAAGCCTTACGCTCGCGTCACCTGTTGCACCCCAACATAATGCGGGTGATCGCCGCCAACCTTGATCTGATCGACGATAGCCTGCGCGACAATCCCGAAGCCCAGCGCATTTTCCTCGATCTGATGCTGAAACACGGCAACCCCGAGCGTGCGCTGCGCCGGATGAACGAACTCGGTGTATTATCCGCCTTCATCCCCGAGTTTGAAAACATCGTCGCGATGATGCAGTTCAACGTCTACCACCACTACACGGTTGACGAACACATCATCCAAACCATCTCTGTTCTCGCCCAAATCGAGCGCGGCGAGTTGATCGAAGACCTGCCGCTGTCGTCCTCGATCCTGAAAGCCGGGGTCAACCGCCGGGTGATCTATGTGGCATTGCTGCTGCACGATATTGGCAAAGGCCGCCCCGAAGACCATTCGATTATTGGCGCGCAGATGGCCCGTCGGATCTGCCCGCGCTTGGGGTTGAACCAAGAAGAAACCGAAACCGTCGAATGGCTGGTGCGCTATCACCTCTTGATGTCCGACATGGCGCAAAAGCGTGACATCGGCGATCCCCGCACCCTGCGCGATTTCGCCAAAGCGGTGAAAACCCGCAAACGCCTTGACCTTTTGACGGTGCTGACGGTCTGCGACATTCGCGGCGTTGGCCCCACCACTTGGAACAACTGGAAGGCCATGTTGCTGCGCCAACTCTACAGCCTCACCGCTGAAGCCCTGCAAGGCGGCTTGGAAACCATCAACCGCGACAAACGCGAGGATGAGGCGAAAGCCGCGCTCCGCCTCCGCCTCAGCGATTGGACCGAAGCCGAGATCAAGCTTGAAAACGCCCGCCACTACGCGCCCTATTGGCAAGGCCTCAGCACCGACACCCAAGAGGTGTTCGCCCGCCTGCTGCGTGGCCTTGGCGACCATGAGATTCGCATCAACCTGCACCCCGAGCCCGCCCGCGACGCCACCCGAGCCTGCTTCGCTTTGGGCGATCACCCTGGCATTTTCAGCCGCCTCGCAGGCGCACTCGCCTTGGTCGGGGCTAATGTCGTCGATGCTCGCACCTATACCTCAAAAGACGGCTACGCGACGCCGGTGTTCTGGATTCAAGATGCCGACGGACGACCCTACGATGTCGAACGCCTGCCCCGCCTGCGCGGCATGATCGAAAAAACCCTGCGCGGCGAAGTCATCCCGCGCGAAGCCCTCGCAGGCCGCGATAAGGTGAAAAAACGCGACCGCGAGTTCCGCTTCCCGACCCATATCACATTCGACAACGAAGGCTCGGAAATCTACACCATCATCGAGGTCGACACCCGTGACCGCCCCGGCCTGCTCTATGATCTGACCCGCACCTTAGCGGCCAACAACATCTATATCGCCAGCGCGGTGATCGCGACTTACGGCGCGCAAGTGGTCGATGCGTTCTATGTCAAAGACATGTTCGGCTTGAAACTGCACACCAAAAGCAAACAAGAAACGCTGGACCGCAAACTCCGCCAAGCCATCACCGAAGGCGTCGAGCGGGCACAAAACTCCAACTAACGCCTGACCCACTCCCCGGTCAACAAGCCGGGGCCACGACGTTTAAGATGCAACGCAAAAGACCCCGGATCAAGTCCGGGGCGGCGTGTTTTCTGCACAAGCCGAGCTTAGAGGCTAAATCAACCCCGGCCACCCTCTCTGCTCAAACATCCCTCGGCAGTTTGCCATTGGTTCGAGAACTCAATGGCATGGGGTTTGGCACTAACCCGAGTGGGGTGTGAAACCCCCAAAACACCGCCAGCATCACGCGCGTGCAAAAGCAATACTCCAGCGGGGGGACTGGGGGTGCGTAACCCCCAGCCTTTCCGCAAGCACTTACTTGGCAGTCGCGCGCAACATCCAGGCCGCCTGTTCGTGAAACGCCGACCGCCGCGTCGCCAAGTCGGCCGTCACAGGGTCGCTGTTCTTCTCGGCCAGCTTGAACAACGCATGGAACCCAACGGCCACCGCCGCGTGGTCCTTCGCCAGATCTTCGACCATCTCCAGCGTCGACGGCAAGGCCGCCGGATCCTTGATCACCGACAGCTTCATCACCTCGGCAAGTGAATGTGGTGCCAACTGCCCCAAAGCCCGGATCCGCTCGGCCAGATCATCGGCGGCGGGGAACATTTCCTTATACTGCGCGTCCGTCAGATGATGCACCGAGTAAAACAACGGCCCCTCGACATTCCAATGATAAGAGTGGGTCTTGAAAATCAACCGATAGGTATCCGCCACCGCCTGCGTCAATGCCACAGCCAACGCCTTGGTATCTTTTACCCCGGTCTGAACCTTCTCGGCTTTCGGCACCACTTTCATTTGCTCGGTCATTTGGCATCCTATCTTGCATGGCAGCAGCACGGGTTGTGTTGCGATCACAACCTAACGCGTCGCCACCCCAATGGTTCCATACCGCAACACCAGAGGTAGGGTGCGCGATCTCACGCACCCCGCCAGATCGGTATTGCCTACTTCTTCAGATTAACCGACTCTACCGCCATGCTGGTCAGCTTGGCATTGGCCGCCTTCTCCATATCCAGAATTTGCGACAAAAGGTCGTGCGCCTCGGTATGGCCCAAAACCTTTGCCCATTCCCGCAAAGTGCCGTAACGCGCGATCTCATAATGCTCCACCGCTTGTGCCGCGCCGATCAGCATCGCATCCAATGCCGCACCGCTGGCCTCTTTGATGATGCCCTCGGTCTCTTTGATCAGACCCTCAATCGCATCACATTTGACACCTTCGGGCTTTTCGCCAATCGCGGCGAACACTTTTTTCAGCAGCACGATCTGCTGCTTGGTTTCTTCCAAATGATGCATCACCGCCTTTTTCAAATCGGCATTGCCCGCCGCAGCCGCCACTTTCGGCAGAGCCTTGGTCAGTGCGGTTTCGGCATAATAGATGTCTTGCAGGGTATGGTGAAACGCTTCAGCCAAAGTTTTCATGATCATCTCCACAGGTTGGTTTGAGGGAACCGCGCCAAGCCAGCGTCAGTTTTGCAAGAGAAAACCGCCCGCAGCAGTTAAACTGCGCCCGACTTTCTGTCGTCCAGCGCGCCAGACCACTGGCGCGATCGTGTAAGCGTCAGATATAGCCCTTGGCATCCTCGGCTGTCGGCAACCGCCCGTCCGGCGTCATGCCATGCACCGCATCCGGGATCACCCGCGCCAGCCGCTCCAGCAAGGTCTCGCGGCTCAGACCGGTCTTCGCAGTCAACTCGGCCAAAGTGTCCTCACCCAAAGCTGCCGCCAAGTCTTGGCCCGCCACGGGTTTGTTATCGCCGGTGGACACCCAGCTGTCCGCAGCCTCGGCATGACCGTGGCCACGGAACCGGTCCACCAAGCCACCAAGCCCGCCCGAAAGCGCGCTAGCCCCCGACGATCCGGTGAAAAACGACCCAATTTCAGACAGCACGTTTGAGATCGACTGACTGTTATGCCCATCCAACCCGGTTGAGGGCTGATCACCAGAACTGCCCGCCTTACGCAGCATATCGCTGATCTTGTCGCGGTTCTGATAGCCAGCAACCGCCAAAAGCGCCAGCAGCGCCGTCATAGAAGGCATACCTTTAGCCATAGTCTTTCTCCTTAATTGTTCGCCACTGCACCTCAAACCCTTAGGCGCGCCGCGAGGCAAAGCTCCAAACCAGCAGCACGATCACCGCGCCAACCACAGCACCGATCAGACCGGCACCTTCATAGGGGGCATACCATCCCATCGACTGACCCAAATATGTCGCTATAAACGCGCCCACGATGCCAAGCACGGTGGTCAGAATGAACCCCGACGGCTCGTTGCTGCCCGGCGTCAAGAATTTGGCAATCACGCCAGCCACAAAACCTATCAAAACTGTCCAAATGATACCCATGTCATGTCCCCATTCCGATTTCGAAAACCGTTGAACTCCGGCTTGGAAACGCGGCTAGGCCGCAAGCGTTCCATAAGGCCGCACGAATTTATCAACGCCCGCGCCTGCCCTTCATCACCGATAACGGCGCGTAGCCGCCAAAACTCGGTAAGGGTGCGTAATTTCATGCACCTAACCCAGCCCCGCCTTAAACCTTTAACAACCCCTTAACACCCCTGCCCTAACCCCTTGAAATCCCATACCCCACCCCACTGTCCATGCGTGGACACATCCGCGTGGCCACCCTCACCCCGTCAAATTTCCCAATTCACCCCACCGCCAATCCCCTGTAAGCCTTGCCCAAACCAAAGGGCCGCCCATGAAACCGATCAGCCTGCTGCGCTCCATCCTCACCGTCGGCGGCTGGACCCTTTTATCCCGAGGCGCCGGATTCGCCCGCGACATGATGATGGCCGCCTACCTCGGCGCGGGCCCCATCGCCGACGCCTTCAACGTCGCCTTCAGCTTGCCCAACATGTTCCGCCGCTTCTTCGCCGAGGGGGCCTTCAACATGGCCTTCGTGCCAATGTTCGCCAAAAAGCTGGAGGGCGGGGAGGATGCCAACGGCTTCGCCCGCGACGCCTTCAACGGCCTCGCCGCGATCCTGATCCTGTTTTCCATCATCGGCACCTTCGCGATGCCATGGCTGGTCTGGGCGATGGCCAGCGGTTTCGCCAATGACCAACGCTTCGATCTCGCCGTCCTCTACGGCCAGATCGGCTTCAACTACATCCTGTTCATCAGCCTCGTCGCCCTGCTGTCCGGCGTCCTGAATGCCTACGGCCATTTCACCGAGGCAGGCTTCGTCCCCGTCCTGATGAACCTGATCTTCATCGCCATGATGTTCCTCGCCGCCAAATTCGGCTGGGACATCGGCCTGACCCTCGCATGGGCCGTCCCGATCACAGGCGTCGCCCAACTCGCCTTCACTTGGTATTCTGCGGCAAAACTCGGCCTAACCTTCGCCCCCAGATGGCCAAAGATCACTCCCGAACTGAAACGCCTCGCCATCATCGCGGGCCCGGCGATCCTGTCGGGCGGCGTGGTGCAAATCAACATGTTGGTCGGCCGCCAAGTCGCCTCCTACACCGAGGGCGCGGTCAGCTGGCTGGTCTACGCCGACCGCCTCTACCAACTCCCCCTCGGCGTCGTCGCCATCGCCATCGGCACCGTCCTGCTCCCCGACCTAAGCCGTCGCCTGCGCGCCGGAGACGAAGCCGGAGGCCGCGAAAGCTTCAACCGAGGCACCGAACTCGCCCTCGCCCTCACCTTCCCCTGCGCGGTGGCCCTGATGGTGATCGCCCTGCCGCTCACCCAAGTCCTCTATCAACGTGGCGCCTTCACCGCCGATGACACCGCCGCCACCGCCCTTGTGCTCGCGATCTACGGCGCAGGCCTGCCCGCATTCGTGCTGCACAAAGTCTACCAACCGCTCTACTACGCCCGCGAAGACAGCCGCTCGCCGTTCCGCTTCGCCATTGTCTCAATGATCATCAACGCGGCCATCGCCGTCGGCCTGATGCCTTACATCGGCTTCGCCGCCGCCGCTCTAGCCACCACATTGGCAGGCTGGATGATGGCCGCCCAACTCTGGCTTGGCACCAAGCGCATGGGCGACGCCGCCCGCTTTGACACCCGCTTTCGCAGCCGCGCCCCCCTCATCATCATCGCCGCCATCGTGATGGGTTTTGCCCTATATGCCGCCCAAGCCGCATTGGGCGATATGCTGGCAAGCCACGGCTGGCGCTATGCTGGCCTCGCTTTGTTGATCGCGGTGGGCGGCCTGACCTACTACGCCGCAGGCACCGCCATCGGCGCGTTCAAACTCTCAGATTTCCGCAAACTGCGGCGGCGTTAAACCGCATTGGTCGCTGCCATCGCAGCGACCATGCACAGCATTTCCCCGCAAACCCCGGTGGGCCAAAGCCACCGGACAGCGCCTGACCTGCCCATGGCAGGCGCTTCTCGCCCACCAGGTCAGGCGCCGTCCTCTGTCATCTCAGCCGGAAGCGGTCTACCGGATACGTTCCCACATGTGCGGGGCCGATCCTCCATCGGAGGATCGACTTTTCCCGCCCAACCCAAGAACGCCCCTAATTTCCCCATCCCTTGATCCGCTGCCGAACGCGCCCCAACCCGCCCGGACTAACCACAAACGACAGCAAAAATCCCGCCACAAACCCCGGCAAATCCGCCACCCAAGACCAATCATGCCCAACCTGCCCTATGCTGGGCATCAGCATCGGCAACAGCGTGAAGAACGCGCCATAAACCGCCTGAAACACCATCAGCGCGCCAATCAGACTGAACGCGCGCAACTGGTTCACCCCCGTCCCCGCCAGCTTGACCCAGATCAGAAACGAAAACGCCCCGATCAGCCCATAAACTCCCGGAAACGCACCATAAAGCGGCTGGTTCGGCACCAAAAACGCATAGGCCAAGGCCCCCAGAGCGCCCGAGCCCAGAAACACCAAAGCCACCGCCCAGCCCTTGAACACTTCACCGACGAACTTGCCCAAAGCCATCGTCATAGCCACGCCAAACAGCGCCTGCGTCGCTGATCCATGCACAAAGGCAAAACTGAAAAACCGCCGCAACAGCGGCATATCCACCGCCCCGGCCGCCAGATTTTGCCGCCAAAACTCGGGAAACACCCCGTAATCCTGAATGGCCGCAATCCGCCACCCCACCGCCTGCGGTCCACCAATCACCCCGGCATCGGCGAGCGAAAACAAAATCTCCAACGCAATCATCGGCAGCGCCAACAGCCACACCACCCCCGGCAGCTGATTGATCGGCGCAATCTGGTCGGCTCTCAAATCGTCTTGCATCTCACCCCACTTTGGCACCACTGATTGACGCCCCCACCGCGCAGCGTTAAGCCCAAAGCGCAGTAATTTCCAGCCCGCAGCCTTTTCGGGCTGCACCAATTCCAGATGGAGTATCCCATGTCCGAGCCGGTCCAAACGCCTCAGACTTTCCCGACCCGCATCTTCTCGGGCATCCAGCCTTCGGGCGGATTGACCCTTGGCAACTACCTCGGTGCGCTGAAACGCTTCGTGCAAAAGCAGGATGAGGGCATCGAGACGATCTACTGCCTCGTTGACATGCACGCGATCACCACTTGGCAAGACCCCGCCAAACTGCGCCAACAAACGCGCGAAGCCGCCGCTGGCTTCATCGCCGCTGGCATCGATCCCGCGCGCTCAATCCTGTTCAATCAGTCTCAGGTGACAGCCCATGCCGAACTCGGCTGGATCTTCAACTGCGTCGCCCGCATGGGCTGGATGAGCCGGATGACCCAGTTCAAAGACAAGGCGGGCAAAAACTCCGAGAACGTCTCGCTTGGCCTCTATGCCTACCCCGCCCTGATGGCCGCCGATATTCTGGCCTATAAAGCCACGCATGTCCCGGTGGGCGAGGATCAAAAACAGCATATCGAACTCACCCGCGACATCGCACTGAAGTTCAACAACGACTACAAGGTGAACTTCTTCCCCATCACGGAACCCGTAATCGAAGGTGCCGCCACCCGCGTGATGTCCCTGCGCGATGGCACCAAAAAAATGTCAAAATCAGACCCGTCCGACCAATCCCGCATCAACCTGACCGATGATGCCGACACCATCGCCAAAAAGTTCCGCAAGGCCAAAACCGATGCCGAACCCTTGCCCAGCGATCTCGAAGGCCTGTCCGGCAGACCTGACGCCCGCAACCTGATCAACGTCTACGCGGCCTTGGCCGATATGACGCCCGAAGCGGTGATCACCGAATACGCAGGCGCGCAATTCGGCACATTCAAGCCCGCCTTGGCCGATCTCGCGGTGGCAAAACTCTCGCCAATCACCAGCAAGATGAGCCAGCTGATGCAAGACCCCGCCGAAATCGACCGCATCTTGGGCGAAGGCGCCACCCGCGCCGATGCCATCGCCCGGCCCATCGTTGATCAAGTCTACGACATCATCGGCATGATCCGCTCGCGGCAAGTTTGAAATCGTGCCAGCCTGCTGTCATGGTAGGCTGGCACCCGCGCGACGGAGCATAAGATGATCCCCCCGAACCGCAAACCCAATGCGCCCCGCCGCCACAACCGCCACCCGGCGGCGCGAGCGATCTGATGTGGACCCGATGATCTGGAGGCGCATCACCCGCCTGATCCTGCTTGTCATTCTGGCAGGCTCGCTCGCCGGAACCAGCCTCACCGCCGCCCGCATCGCCTCTGATCCGCTGATTGCGCCGTTTGTCGAGGCCAGCAAAGACCAGATCACGGCCACAACCGAACGGATGTTGACTACCGCCGCCACCCCCGAAACCCTCAGCGCCCATATCGCCAATCGCCTCGCAGAATCCCCACGCAACTGGCTTGCGCTCGATGCGCTGGTGGACCTCGCCTACGAGCGCAATATCGCCATCCCCTCAGCCCTGAACGCCGCCGTGCAAACCGCCCGCGAGGATGATCACAGCTATTACGCCACCCTCACCTCTTGCGCCGCCTGCGCTTACGACCCCGCGCAATGCTCCTTAAGCGAAGTGATGATCTGCCAAGCCCCCATCGTCCTCACCCCTATCGGCGACATCGCAGGCATCACCCGCGCCGGCGTCGCCTATGCCAGCGGTGCCGAAGTAGACCAAATCGACCTCGCCCTATCGGTCGTAGGCCTAGGCGCCACCGCCGCCATCCTCGCCTCCGGCGGCACATCCGGCGTGGTCAAAGCCGGAGCCAGCCTCGCCAAACTCGCCCGCAAAATGGGCCGCCTCTCGCCGCGCTTAGTGGAAATGGCGGTAGACGCCGCCCGCACCGGGGTAAACTGGGCCAGCCTCCCCGCCGTGCGCTCCATCGACGACCTGACCGCCGCCATCCGCACCGAATCCTTTCTGCCGCTGACCAACACCCTCACCGACCTCAGCCGCCTGAACACCGCAACAGACGCCACCACCGCCCTGCATTTGCTGCCAATGGTCGATGATGCAGCAGACGCCCGCCGTCTCGCCATCGCCGCCGAAGCCCTTGGCCCCAAACTGGTAGGCCGCGCCGAAGTCCTCGGCAAAGCCCGCCTGTTCCGCGCCACGCTGAGATTTTCCGAAACCGCATGGGCGCTCGGCGCGGGCCTCGTCAGCCTGATGATCTCTACCGCCACTTTGATCAGCAGCATGATCCAACACACCCTGCTCAAACGCCTGCGCCGCAGCCTGAAACAAAAAGCCCCGCCCAAACCAAGAGCCTCCGGCGGAGATATTTGAGCACAGAGGATGATCTAAAGGATTTGCTCTTTTCAAAATACTCCCGCCGGAGGCATCCGCCGCCCGCGCCGAACTCCCAAGCTGATCTGTTAAAACCACCATCAATGCCACGCCGAATTTCGTCTTAGCTTGAAATTCGCCTTCACCAAGATCACTCCGCCATCATCGCCCGCAAAACCGCCTGCGCCGCACCCGAATCCCATTCTGCATCGCCAATCAACCGCGCCACTTCCTGCCCTTCAGGGTTAACGATCACCGTCACCGGCAGCCCCAGCACCCCCATCTGATGCGCCAACCCCGATTTCGGATCGCGCAACACTGGCAGCGAGGTCACCCCCGCCTCGCCGTAAAACTTCACGATCTGCCCGACATCATTCCGCCCCGTCGCCACCGGCACCACCGCAATTTCCGGCATCGCATCCGCCAACCGTTGCAACGCGGGCATCTCCTTGCGACACGGCGCACACCATGTCGCCCAGAAGTTCAGCACCATCCACTTGCCGCGATACTGCGCCAGTGAAGTCTCAAGACCCGCCCCATCCAACAAAACCGCTTCTGGCAAAGCCACAGGCTCCACTACCGCCAGCTTCTTCATATCACCCACCAGCAACCCCTCAAGGCTACCTGCATTTGCACCCCCGACATTTGCACCGCAAGCAAAGGCCGTATACAGAACCACAAACAGCATCTTGCGCATCATGTCGAAGGCCCTTCCATGACCAAACCCGAAAATTCCGCCAACCAGATGTGGGGCGGCCGCTTTGCCTCTGGCCCTGACGCGATCATGACCGCGATCAATGCCTCGATCGGCTTTGACCAGCGGCTTTACGCGCAAGACATTGCAGGCTCGCGCGCCCATGCCGCCATGCTCGCCGCCACCGGTATCCTGACTTCTAGTGATGCCGAGGCGATCGGGGAAGGCCTGCTCACGGTGTTGTCAGAGATCGAGGCCGGGAATTTCACCTTCTCGACCGCCCTCGAAGACATTCACATGAACGTGGAAAGCCGCCTGAAAGACCTGATCGGCGCGCCCGCGGGCCGCCTGCACACGGCGCGCTCGCGCAACGACCAAGTCGCCGTCGATTTCCGACTCTGGGTGCGCGATCAATGCGATGCCGCCATCCAAGGCCTGACCGCTTTGATGAAAGCCTTCCTCGCCCAAGCCGAAGCAGGCGCCGATTGGGTGATGCCCGGCTTCACCCATCTGCAAACCGCGCAACCCGTCACTTGGGGCCATCATATGCTCGCCTATGTCGAGATGCTGGCCCGCGACAAATCCCGCTTTGAAGACGCCCGCCGCCGCATGAACGAATGCCCCCTTGGCGCTGCCGCCCTCGCCGGAACCTCCTTCCCCATCGATCGCCACATGACCGCCAGCGCCTTGGGCTTCGACCGCCCCACCGCAAACTCACTCGATAGCGTCTCTGACCGCGATTTCGCGTTGGAGTTTCTGTCGGCCTCCAGCATCTGCGCCATGCACCTGTCGCGCTTCGCCGAAGAACTGGTGATCTGGTCCTCCGCCCAATTCCGCTTCGTCAAACTGTCGGACAAATGGACCACCGGCAGCAGCATCATGCCGCAAAAGAAAAACCCCGACGCCGCCGAACTTCTGCGCGCCAAACTCGGTCGCATCCTCGGCGCGACCGTCGCGCTGTTCACCATCATGAAGGGCCTCGCCCTGACCTATTCCAAAGACATGCAGGAAGACAAAGAGCAGGTGTTCGACGCCGCCGACACCCTGATGCTGGCGCTGGCCGCGATGACCGGCATGGTCGGCGACATGACCGCCAACCGCGAGGTGCTGGCGACCTCGGCAGCCGGTGGTTTCTCCACCGCCACCGACCTTGCCGACTGGCTGGTCCGCGCGCTGAACCTACCGTTCCGCGACGCCCATCACGTCACCGGAACGCTGGTCGCCCTCGCTGAATCGAAAGCCTGCGACCTGCCCGACCTGTCGATCACCGAAATGAAATCCGTCCACGACGGCATCACCCAAGAGGTCTATTCCGTTCTGGGCGTTGAGAATTCTGTCCGCAGCCGGATGTCCTACGGCGGAACCTCGCCCACCCGCGTCGCCGAGCAAGTCGCCCGCTGGAAAACTCTGCTGGCCTAAGCCACCCTGCCCGAAACCACAGAAAGCCGCCATGCGCCCGCTGATCCTAGCCCTGTTGCTCACCGCCTGCACCGACCCCTACTTGGGCGCAGGGATCGGCATCGGCCCCAACGGCGCAACCATCCGCCCGGTGATTTCAGGCGCAATCGGCGGTGGCCGCATCAGCTATTCCCCGTAAGGATCAAACATGAAATTCCTCCCGCTCATCGCCCTTCTCGCCCTCGCCGCCTGTGGTGCTGATGGCCAACCCACCGCCCCCGCCGCCTCCGGCGTCACAGTGTCTGGCGATGCCCTCGTTGGCGTGACCACGGGCGAAACCCCGTAATCTGCAAAGCCCCGCCACCTTGAATTGCGCCGCGCTTCGCTTCTGCTATACACCAAGCGACTGATTTCATAAGGGCCCGCCGGATGGACCATTTCCTATATCGCGACGGCATCCTGCATGCCGAAGACGTGGCCGTCGCCGACATCGCCGCCCAAGTCGGCACGCCGTTCTATGTCTATTCCAGCGCCACCCTGGCCCGACATTACACTCTGTTCACCGAAGCACTCTCGCCGCTGCCTCACCTCGTCTGCTTTGCAATCAAATCACTGTCGAACATTGCAGTCCTCAAACTGCTGGGCGACCTTGGTGCGGGCATGGATGTGGTCTCCGGCGGCGAATACCGTCGCGCGCAGGCCGCTGGTGTGCCCGGCAACCGCATCGTGTTCTCCGGCGTCGGCAAAACCCGCGACGAAATGCGCCTCGCGCTAGAAAACGGCATCCGCCAATTCAACGTAGAATCCGAGCCCGAACTGCGTGCGCTGTCCGAAGTCGCCACCGCCATGGGCACCACCGCCCCGATCACCATTCGGGTCAATCCAGACGTCGACGCCCGCACGCATGAGAAAATCGCGACGGGCAAGAAAGACAACAAATTCGGCATCCCGATCAGTCGCGCATCCGAAGTCTATGCCGAGGCCGCCAAACTTCCCGGCCTGCAGGTGATCGGCATTGACGTGCATATCGGCAGCCAGCTGACCGAACTCGAACCCTTCGAGCAAGCCTACAAAAAGGTCGCCGACCTCACTCTGCGCCTGCGCTCCGAAGGCCATGTCATCTCGCGCCTCGACCTTGGCGGCGGCTTGGGCATCCCCTATGAACGCTCCAACACCGCCCCCCCCCTCCCGCAGGAATATGGCGCATTGATCAAACGCACCGTCGGCCACCTCGGCTGCGAGATCGAGATCGAACCCGGTCGCCTGATCTCCGGTAACTCCGGGCTGCTCGTCTCAAAGGTGATCTACGTCAAATCCGGTGAGATCAGCGATTTCCTGATCGTCGATGCTGCGATGAACGACCTCGTGCGCCCCTCGATGTACGGCGCGCATCACGACATCATTCCCGTCACCGAAGCCAAAGCCGCCACCTTACCCCACACCTACGACGTGGTTGGCCCGGTCTGCGAAACTGGCGACACTTTCGCCAAAGCCCGCCCACTTGCGCCCTTGAAGGAAGATGATCTGATCGCGTTCCGCTCGGCTGGCGCTTATGGTGCGGTGATGGCCTCCGAATACAACACAAGGCCCCTGATCCCCGAAGTGCTGGTGAAAGGTGATCAATTCGCCGTCATTCGCGCCCGCCCTAGCTATGAAGATATCCTGAACCGCGATACCATTCCCTTGTGGCTTTGAAACTGAGAGGCCGATGACCGAAAGCAGCGAAGCGCAAGCATTAAAACGTATTGAGACCCCACTGCGGATCACGCTTGCGGGGCTTTGGGCTGAACGCATCACCCGCGCCTTCTGGCCGTTCTGGACCATCGCAATCACCAGCCTCGCCGCCGCCGCCTTTGGCCTGCAAGACCTGCTGCCGATCGAGGCCGCATGGTTCGGCATGGTCACAGTCACCCTCGGCCTGAGCTGGGGCATCATCCACGGCATCCGCGCCTTCCGCCGCCCCACACGCGTCGAAGCCCTGATCCGGCTGGACAGCAAACTCCCCGGCCAACCCATCGCCGCCCTGCGCGACACCCAAGCGATTGGCATCACGGATGAGGCGTCAAAAGCCGTCTGGGCCGCCCACCGCGCCCGCATGGCCGCCCGCGCTTCCGGCGCGAAACCCGTTCAGCCCGACCTACAACTGTCCTCGCGTGACCCGTTCGCTTTGCGCTATGTCGCCCTCACCGCGCTGGTGATGGCCCTACTGTTCGGCTCGATCTGGCGCGTCACCTCCGTCGCAGGCCTCACCCCCGGCGGCACCGCCAACGCCGCCGCTGGCCCGGCATGGGAAGGCTGGGCACAGCCGCCCGCCTACACCGGCAAACCCGCGCTTTATCTCAACGACCAGACCGCCGACGCGCTCACCCTCCCAACCGGCACCAAACTGCAAATCCGGCTTTACGGCGAACCCGGCGCGCTGATCGTTTCGGAAACCGTCTCAGGCCGCACCGATGCGCCCCCAGCTTCCCAGCCCACGCAAGATTTCACCGTCACCACCTCCGGCAAACTCGCCATCGAAGGCGCTGCAGGCCGGGAATGGAAGATCATCGCCACCCCAGACAACGCCCCCAGCATCACCCCCGCGGCTGAGATCACCCGCGACGGCGAAGGTCGCTTCAAGCAAAAATTCACCGCCAAAGACGACTATGGCGTCACCAAAGGCGAAGTCACCATCGCCCTCGACCTCGCCGCCGTCCCCCGCAGCTTCGGGTTGAAAACCGACCCCGAATCCATCGCACCCGTCACCCTAGACCTGCCGCTGCCGTTCAAAGGCAGCCGCGCCGAGATCAAAACCACCCTCGTCGATGATCTATCGGAATCGGTGCTGTCGAACCTGCCGGTCACCGTGACCTATGCCGTCACCGACGCCGCAGGCAACACCGGCACTGCCGAGCCCCTCCACCTTATCCTGCCCGGCAAACGCTTTTTTGATCCCCTCGCCGACGCTCTGATCGAAATGCGCCGCGATATCCTGTGGTCGCGCGCCAATGCTCCGGCTTCGCTGGAAATCCTGAAAGCCGTCAGCAACCAGCCGGGCGATATCTTCCCCGATGACACCTCCTACAACCGCCTGAAAGCCGTGATCAAACGACTGGATGCCGAGGCGAAAACCCTCTCCCCGAAAGCCCGCGATGAGATCGCCAAGGAACTCTGGGCGATTTCGTTGATGATCGAAGACGGCAAGCTGAACAACGCCAAAGACCGCATGATGCGCGCGCAAGAACGCCTCGCCGAAGCCATCCGCAAGGGTGCCTCGCCCGAAGAAATCCAGAAACTGATGGATGAGATGCGCGACGCATTGGACGAATACATGGCCGAAGAAGCCAAGAAAAACCCGAAAGACCCCAACGACGAAACCTCGCCGCAGCAAAACGGCCCGAGCATCACCCAAGACCAGATCGACCAGATGCTCAATAAGCTGCAAAAGCTGATGGAAGAAGGCAAAACCGCCGAAGCCGCCGAACTTATGAAGCAACTTCAAGATCTTATGAACAACATGAAGGTCCAGCAAGGCGACGGCACTGGCGGCAAAGGCAGCCCCGGCAAACAGGCAATGAAAGACCTCGGCAACACCCTGCGCGACCAACAGGGCCTTTCCGACGACAGCTTCCGCGATCTGCAAGACGGTCAGGAAGGACCCGGCAAAGACGGCAAAACCCTGTCTGAACGTCAGCAAGAGCTGCGCGACAAACTGCAAGAACTGCGTGACGGCGGCAATCTGCCCGGCCAGGGCGGCGGCAAAAACGCCGAGGGCAAACAGAACCTCGATGACGCGGGCCGCGCCATGGAAGACGCTGAACGCGCGTTGAATGACGGCGATCTGCCCGGCGCATTGGACAAACAAGCCGAGGCGATGGACAAAATGCGCGAAGGGATGCGCGATTTCGGCGAGGCTTTGGCCGATCAGGATCGCCAGCAGGGTGCCACACCCGATGGCACTCAAAAGACCGAAGACCCGCAATCCGGTGGCCCGCGCGATCCCTTGGGTCGCGAGAATGGCCTGCACATCGGTTCCGATGGCAACTTGGCTGAGAACAAAGACATCTACAAACGCGCGCAGGAATTGCTCGACCAGATTCGCAAACGCTCCGCCGATCAATCCCGCAGCGATCAGGAACGCAGCTATCTCAACCGCCTGCTTGATCTGTTCTAACCCGCCGATCACCCTGATTCTTTTTCCGCCCCCCTTGTTTTCCCGCCGAAATTGGCGCATGTAGGCAGAGCGAAACGCTATCTATCGAACATCTGTCTCCTCTCTAGGCCTCAGTTCTCGATTGCTACGACTGAGCCACGTCATCGCATTCCGCGGATGGCACACCAAAACTAGGAGACACACGATGGCCAACGGCACCGTGAAATGGTTTAACGCAACCAAAGGCTTCGGCTTTATCGCACCAGCAAACGGCAACAAAGACGTGTTCGTGCACATTTCCGCAATGGAACGCGCTGGCATCCGTCAGCTGAACGACGGTCAAGCAGTGACCTTCGACATCGAAGCTGGCCGTGATGGCCGCGAGTCGGCGATCAACCTCGCTTTGGCATAAGCCAACCGGGCGGGTCACACCGCCCATCGAGATTTGAGACGGGGGGAGCGCAAGCTGCCCCCGTTTTGCTTTGCAGCACCCGCGCAACACGTGGGCACTTACCCCCAAAACAAAGGCCCCACGCAACCGCAGGGCCTTTCCTTCAAATTTGATTAAAATTTGCTTTCAGACTGGCGCAAATACTCCACGGGAGGTCCGGAGGGTGTGAAACCCTCCGGGGCCCGCCCAGCAAAGCTTAGGCCGCCAAAGCATCCACTTCCGCTTCGCCCTTGGCAATCGCAGCTTCCGGCCCGTAAGCCATCGCATCCGCCGCTGCAAACTGCACATCGGTGATGCCAAAGAAGCCCAGCATGTGGCGGACATAACCCGAAGCGAAATCAATCTCCGAGCCAAACTTGGTGCCATCCGAGGTGAACGCCACAATCGCGCGTTTGCCGGTCAGCAGGCCAACCGGACCGGCTTCGGTATAGTTAAAGGTCTCGCCTTTGCGGGCCAACTGATCAATCCACGACTTCAGCTGCGCTGGCACGCCAAAATTATAGACCGGCAGCGCAATCACCAGCAGGTCAGCGGCTTTGACTTCGGCCAGCAGCGCATCGGCATAAGCCGCAGTCACTTTCTGATCGTCATTGCGCGCGTCCGCCGGGGTGAACACAGCGCCGAGCCAAGCGCCGTCAATCGCAGGCACGCCGGCCGACAGATCGCGGGTCACAACATTTGCGCCCGGATTGGCAGCCAGTACACGCTCCATGATGCGGTCGGTCAGACGGCGCGACACAGCGCCAGCAGGTTTGATCGAGGATTCAACGCGCAGAATATTGGTCATTTTCAGGGTCCAGTTCAGGAGGAGGAGGAATTCTATGCACCCTAGATGCGCCTTTTCCCCTCTCTGCGCAATTAGAGGAATCGCACCCCCGCTGCGCATCTGCGCACATAAAATCACGGAACGGACACATCAGGGAATCCGCTATTCTCAGCCTATTCCTTAATACTTCCTGAACGCCTCCATGTAAGCCGTTGATTTCACTCAGCTCCAAAATGGTCCCGAGTTGGGACCGCAAGTGCCGCCAAAGCAAAAAGGCCGCGCAACCCGCGCGGCCCCTCTGCAAACTCAAGGCAAAGATCACCCCAAAGCCGGATAATCCGTGTAGCCCTTTTCCCCCGGCGTGTAGAACGTGGCAAAGTCCGGCGCGTTCAACTCCGCCCCGGCCTTGTAGCGCGCCACCAGATCAGGGTTGGCAAGGTATGCCCGGCCAAACCCAACCAGATCCGCAGCACCACTGTCCACCGCCGCCTGCCCGGAGACCGCATCAAGACTACCACCGATAATAAACGTCCGGGGCCAAGCCGCCCGCAACTTGGCGCGGAACTCCGCCGGGATCGCCGGATTGCCCATCGCGGCATGATCGACCAGATGCACATAGACCAGCCCGATCTTGTCCAGCGCCGCCATCAGCCCCAGATAAGTCTCATCCACCTCAGCATAAGCCGCCATCCCCGAAGCCGTGCCATAGGGCGAGATGCGGATGCCAACCTTGTCGCCGCCGATCGCCGCCACAACCTCCTGTGCAACCTCCAGCAAGAACCGCGACCGCTTGGCAACCGAACCGCCCCAGCCATCTGTCCGCTTGTTGGTATCGGGCGAGATGAACTGCTCCAGCAAATACCCATTCGCCGAGTGCAACTCAACGCCATCAAATCCCGCAGCAATGGCGTTTTTCGCCGCCGTCACGAACTCCGCCTTGGCCTGCTGAATATCTGCCTCGGTCATTTCCTGCGGCACCGGATAATCCTGCATCCCCTCGGCATCGGTATACATCTGGCCGGCCAAAGCGATCGCCGAAGGCGCCACGATCTTCGACCCGGCAGGCATGTTTCCCGGATGGCTGACCCGCCCGGTGTGCATGATCTGGGCGAAGATCACCGCCCCTTTGGCATGGGCCGCCGCCGTTACCGGCTTCCAAGCCGCCACCTGCGCCTCGCTCCACAGCCCCGGCGTGCGGGCATAGCCACGCCCGTTCGGGCTGGGCGCGGTGCCTTCGGTGACGATCAGCCCAGCCGTGCCGCGCTGGCCGTAATAGGTGGCCATAATCGGCGTCGGCACCGCATCCGCATCGGCGCGCGAGCGGGTCATCGGGTTCATCACAACCCGGTTTTGTAGTTTATGCGAGCCCATCTGGGTCGAGTCAAAAATCGAAGCAGTCATCGTTTTGCGTCCTTTGACAGAAATCTGAACCCGCAAGTTTAGCCACTTTCCCCGCAGAAACCACGCCTGTTTGCGCCCTAACCCCTGTGCAGAAATGCACGCCTGCGCCCCTTGAAACCGGGTGAGGCGGCAACGGTCTGCATCTGTGAAACCCTTAAGATTTCCTTATAAGAAAATGTCATGGCCTTGATAAACATATCAATAAAAATCTGTCCACGCGTGGACACTACCCACGCGCGCTGAAAAAGTCGCTGATCACCTTAGCCATCGCCTCGGATACCCCTGGCACCGCCATCAAATCCGGCACCCCCGCCCTCGACACCGCCTTGGCCGAGCCAAAATGCGCCAGCAATGCCCGTTTTCGAACCGCACCCACTCCCGGAATATCATCCAGCGGCGTGATTGAAACCTGCTTGGCCCGCTTCGCCCGATGCGCCCCATTCGCCCAGCGATGCGCCTCGTCCCGCAGCCTTTGAATGAAGTACAGCACCGGATCATTGCGCTGCAACGCCATCACTGGCATCCCCGTGCGGTAAAACTCCTCCTTGCCCGCATCGCGATCAATTCCCTTCGCAACCCCCACCATCGCGATATCATCGACGCCCAGCTCCGCCAAAATCCCCGCCACAGCCGAGACCTGCCCCGCCCCGCCATCAATCAGCAGCAAGTCCGGCCAAGATCCCGAGGTCCGCTCCGGGTCTTCCTTCAACAGCCGCTCAAACCGCCGCGTCATCACCTCGCGCATCATGCCGAAATCGTCTGAATTCTTCCCCGCCGCCGACTTGATATCAAACTTCCGATACTGCGATTTCAGGAAGCCCTCAGCCCCCGCCACGATCATGCCGCCAACAGCGTCCGAACCCTGAATATGCGCGTTATCATAGACCTCAATCCGCGTCGGCGGCGCATCCAGATCAAACGCCTCGGCCAGCCCCGCCAACAGCTTGTTCTGCGTCGAGCTTTCCGACATCTTCCGCGCCAGACTTTCCCGCGCGTTCCTCACCGCGTTTTCCACCAGTTCCGCCTTCTCCCCGCGCTGCGGCACCGCAAGCTCAACCTTGCGGCCTGCCCTCTCCGCCAGCAGGTTGCTGACCAAATCTTCATTCTCCACCGGATGCGACAGCAAGATCAGCCGGGGCGGCTCTTTATCGTCATAGAACTGCGCCACGAAAGCTTCCAAAATCTCGGCCTCCTCCGCCCCCGCTCCAGTGCGTGGATAGAAGTCGCGGTTGCCCCAAGATTGATTGGCGCGGATGAAGAACACCTGCACGCAGGCCTGTCCGCCCTCCAGATGCAGCGCGATCACATCAGCCTCTGCCACCCCCGCCGGGTTGATGCCCTGCGATTGCTGCACTTGGGTCAGCGCCTTGATCCGGTCCCGCAAAGCCGCCGCGCGCTCAAACTCCATCGCGTCCGAGGCGATGTTCATCTCGGCGGCCAAGTTCGATTGCACCGTGGTTGTCTTCCCCTGCAAAAACCGCTCGGCATCGGCCACCAGAACGGCATAGGCTGGCCGGTCAATCCGCCCGGTGCAGGGGGCAGAGCAGCGTTTGATCTGAAATTGCAGGCAAGGCCGGGTGCGGCTGTCAAACATCGAATCCGAGCAGTTGCGCAGCAGGAACACCTTTTGCAGCTGATTTAGAGTGCGATTCACCGCCCCCGCCGAGGCGAAGGGCCCAAAATAGCTACCCTTTTCGCTGCGCTTGCCCCGGTGTTTCTTCAACTGGGGGAAGGGATGCTCTGTGCTGATCAGAATGTTCGGAAATGATTTATCGTCGCGCAGCAGCACATTATAGCGCGGCTTAAGCTGCTTGATCAGGTTCTGCTCCAGCAGCAGCGCCTCGGTTTCCGTCCGCGTGGTCAGGAACATCATCGAGACGGTCTCGGAAATCATCCGCGCGATACGGCCCGAATGACCCGAAGGGCGGGCATAGTTCGACACCCGCGCGCGCAGATTGCGGGCTTTGCCGACATAAAGCACCTCAGACGCCGCGTTCAACATGCGGTAAACACCGGGGCTACCATCCAGCGTTTTCAGGTAATCCTGAATCAGATCGTGCCCGGTTAGACTGACTTCACTCATGCAGAAACATCGTCCTCGGATTCGTTGATTCTTAACGCTGCCTGCAATGATAGTCGGGCTGGGACAAGAGGAAAGCTATCCCCGCTTTCTGTGGATAACATTGCGGAGAAGATTTCAGAACCGCCAAATTTCCCTTGTTTTTGGCCCCATTCGCCGGATTGCCTATTTTTTAGGCGAAATAATAAGCTACTGATAACAATGGAAAGATTTCTTAACATCTGGCAAATCCCTGATAAGTCAGGACTTTTTGTAACGCATCTGTGAAGCAATTACGAAAAGTGGACAACTTTTGCGAGAGGCCAAATTTCGCCTAGTCGAAATCCAGCACATCGGGGGTTTTCCAACCCAAATGCTGACCACCATCGACGGAGATCATTTGCCCTGTCACGGCGGGGGAATCGAGAAAAAAACCTAACGCTGCGGTGATATCGGCAGTATTTGCGCCGCGTTTCAGGATTGTGGCACCGCGTTGGGTCACAAAGCTTTCGTCGCTTTGGCGCGCACCTTGCAGCGTCGGCCCCGGCCCGATGCCATTCACCCGCACCCGTGGGGCAAGGCCTTGCGCCGTGGTGCGGGTCAGCGCCCAGAGGCCCATTTTCGCAAGTGTATAGGATATGAATTCGGGCGTCAGTTTGTGTACGCGCTGGTCGATCATGTTCAGCACCAAGCCATCGGCAATCGGTTCGCCGTGGTCGTCCAGCTTCGGCGCGGGCACCTGTGCGGCAAACGCCTGTGTCAGCACGAAAGGCGCACGAAGGTTGCTTTCCATGTGGCGATCCCAGCTTTTGCGGGTCACCGTGGCGACAGTGTCATATTCAAAGATCGAGGCATTGTTGATCAGCACGGTCAGCGGACCGCCAAGCCCCTGCACAGCCATCGGCACCAGCTTTTCGACTTGGGTTTCAATCAGCAGATCGGCGCGCAGAGCGACGGCTTTGCGGCCCATTGCGGTGATCTCTTTCACCACCGCCTCGGCCTCTTTGCGGGAACTGGCGTAATGCACCGCCACATCATAGCCACGTCGGGCCAGATACAGCGCCATCTCGCGGCCCAGCCGCTTGCCCGCCCCCGTCACCAGTGCCCTCATCGTCCACCCTTTTTGCAATCGCAGCCCTTAGAGCCAATTACATAGCGCCCGCAGCGTTTGCAGGTAGCCGGATTGGCCAATCCAAGTCGTTTTTTCACCGAATGGCCAATCCGACCGGGGAATAAGGCGTTGCCGACCATGCCAATGGCCAGCATCACCAGCAAAAAAACAAGTACGGCTTTGATCATGTTATAACCCGTAGCGCGCCCAAAGCGCGCGATCTTCCACCAAGGCCAGCGCATCTTCGGCCATATTCACGCCAAAGCGGCTGAGCAGCCCACGCTTTTGCCCCAGCGGCACCAGCTTTACCTTGTCGCCATAAAGCGATTTCAGTTTCGGCACCAGATGTGCCACGCCATCGGTCAGGCCGAGTTCAACGGAAGCTTGGCCAACCCAGATATCGGCGTTGAACAGATCGGCATCGGCCAAACGATTGCCGCGCCGGGCTTTGACATGGGCGATGAAGGCCTCATGGATCGGCGCTTGCAGGGCTTTCAGCCGCTCAACGTCTTCGGGCTTTTGCGGCAGGAACGGATCGGCAAGGCTTTTCTGTTTGCCCATGGCGACGATGCGCCGCTCAACCCCCTGTCTCGCCATCAGTTCGGGGAAGCCAAAGCTGGCGAAGATGACGCCGATGGAGCCGACGATGGAACTGGGATCGACCCAGATCTGATCCGCCGCACAGGCCAACCAATAGCCGCCCGACGCCGCCACATCCTCGACAAAGGCATGAACGGGTACGGATTTCTCCTCCGCCAACCGCCGCACCCGCGCCGCGATCAGGCTGGATTGCACTGGCGATCCGCCCGGCGAATTCACCACCAGCGCCACCGCCGCTGGCTTCATCCGAAACGCCTTCTCGATGATCGCCGCCAGCCCCGCGTCGTTCAGCGCATTGCGGCCAGAGCCAATCGTGCCCGCCAGCCGGATCACCGGCACCACAGGGGATTTCTTCACAAAGGGGATAAATTTCATCATCCCGCAAAGCTAAGGCTTCGCTTCCTCAAGCACAACTCTTGGCATTCCACATTGGCTTAAATATCCCCGCCGGAGGCTCCTTGATCTCCACATCTCTTGCGCATCAAACCATTCCCCGCCACCCTAGACCGATGATCGACAAGCTGGAAATGTTCATCGCCCTCGCCAACGAGCGTCACTTTGGCCGCGCGGCAGAGGTATGCCGGGTAACGCAGCCCAGCCTATCCTCAGCCATCCGCCAGCTAGAGGATCAGTTGGGCGTGCAACTGGTGTTTCGCGGATCGCGCTTTCAGGGTCTGACCCCGGAAGGCCAGCGCGTGCTGGATTGGGCGCGACGGATTGTCGGCGATATGCGGGCACTGAAGGACGAGATGCGTTCGGTGCATTCCGGCCTGTCGGGCAATCTACGGATTGGTGTGATCCCCACGGCCCTGCCGATGGTGGCCGATCTGACAGCACCGTTCACCGCACGCCATCCGAATATGCGTGTCACCTTGCTGTCGCGCACTTCGGTGGAAATTCTGGCGGGTATTGAAAGCCTGGAGTTGGACGCGGGCCTGACCTATCTCGACAACGAACCCTTGGGCCGGGTGGCGCAGACGCCGCTTTATACCGAGTTCTACCGCTATCTCTGCGCGCCAAATTCTCCACTGGCGGATCGGGCACAAGTGACGTGGAGCGAATTGGTTCACGAGCCCCTGTGTCTTCTGACCGCCGATATGCAGAACCGCCGCATCGTCAACCAACATTTGGCCGAGGTTGGCGTGCGGGTGGCACCAACGGTGGAGTCTAATTCCAGCATCGCTTTGGTGGCGCATGTGAAATCGGGGCTTTGGGCCTCGGTGGTACCGATGAAGCTGGCCGAGATGTTCATCGGTCAGGGGCTTTTGGCGATTCCGATTGTTGAACCCGAAGCCGAGCATCTGGTCGGACTGATCACCGCCAAGCGCGATCCGCAAACCCCTGTTCTGCAGGCGCTAATGGATGAAGCGGCAAAGCTGGCGGTGCGCTTGCGTCGATAGACATCTCCTATTGAACAACGGTATATCCATATTGATTTCCATATCAAACGGCGTATCACAGTACAAAGTTACCAAAGGGCCGCCACATGCTTGATTCCGTCGATGTCACTGCTCGGGTTGGGGAAATCCTCAGCGCTCACAAAGGGATGGAAGGGTCGCTGCTACCGATCCTGCACGCCATTCAGGCCGAATTTGGCTATGTGCCGCAAGTGGCTTTGCCGATCATCGCGCAAGACCTGAACCTGTCGAAGGCCGAAGTGCATGGCGTGATGACGTTTTATCACGATTTCCGCGAGTATCCGGCGGGCGATCATGTGCTGAAACTCTGCCGCGCGGAATCTTGTCAGTCGATGGGTGCCGAAAGTGTGGCTGCTCATGCGCAAAAGGCGTTGGGGATTGAGTGGCACGAGACCACCAAAGATGGTCGTTTCACGCTAAAGCCGATTTTCTGCCTCGGCCTCTGCGCCTGTGGCCCCGCCGCGATGATCAACGGCAAGTTGGTGGGCCGGGTCGATGAAGCCCGGATTGACGCGATCATCGGGGGTTTGAAATGAGGATTTACCTCCCCCTCGACAGCGCCGCCGTTGCCCTTGGTGCGGATGAGCTCGCTGAATCCCTGATGTTTCAGGCCAAAGCGCGCGGCATTGCGCTGACGCTGGTGCGCAACGGCTCGCGTGGGATGGTCTGGCTGGAGCCGATGGCCGAAGTGGTTACCGACGCAGGTCGGATGGCGTTTGGTCCGTTGACGCTCGCCGATGTGCCCGCGTTGTTTGATGATCTGACAGCACATCCGAAGGCGCTTGGCCTGACGGAAGATCTGCCATGGCTCAAAGCACAAACCCGCCTAACCTTCGCCCGCGTTGGCGTGATCGACCCGCTGTCACTGGACGACTACAAGGCGCATGGTGGGCTGGCGGGCCTGACGCTGGCGCTTGGCATGGATAAGGCCGCGATTGTCGCCGAAGTCACCAACTCGGGCCTGCGTGGCCGGGGTGGTGCGGGCTTCCCGACCGGGATCAAGTGGAAAACCGTGTCCGAGGCAGTAGCCGACCGCAAATACATCGTCTGCAACGCCGATGAGGGCGACAGCGCCACCTTCGCCGACCGGATGCTGATGGAAGGCGATCCCTTCACGCTGATCGAAGGAATGATCATTGCGGGTCTTGCAACCGGGGCCACCAAGGGATTTGTGTATATCCGTTCGGAATACCCGATTGCGATTGAGGTTATGCAGAAAGCGGTGAAAATCGCCAGATCTGCCGGGGTACTGGGCGCGTCGGTTTTGGGCTTGGGTCCTGCGTTTGATATCGAAATCCGCGTCGGGGCCGGAGCCTATGTTTGCGGCGAGGAAACCTCGCTGCTGAACAGCCTTGAAGGCAAGCGCGGCGTGGTGCGCGCCAAACCGCCACTGCCCGCGTTGCAAGGCTTCATGGCGAAACCGACTGTAGTGAACAACGTGATTTCGCTGGCCTCCGTGCCGGTGATTTTCGAGAAGGGTGCCGAGTTTTACAAGAATTTCGGCCTTGGCCGTTCGCGCGGCACCATCCCGTTGCAGATCGCCGGAAACGTCAAACACGGCGGTCTGTATGAGATCGCTTTCGGCCTGACACTAGGTGAAATCGTTGACAAAATTGCTGGCGGTAGTGCTTCAGGCCGCCCAGTGAAAGCGGTGCAAGTTGGTGGCCCTTTGGGTGCCTATTTCCCGCGCGCGCTGTTCGATACGCCGTTTGGTTACGAGGAGTTCGCGAGTAAGGATGGCTTGATCGGCCATGCCGGTCTGACGGTGTTTGACGACTCAGCCGACATGCTGAAACAGGCCCGCTTCGCGATGGAATTCTGCGCGATTGAATCTTGCGGCAAATGCACCCCCTGCCGGATTGGCGCTGTGCGCGGCGTTGAAACCGTGGATCGGATTGCCAAAGGCGACGCCGCCGCGATCCCGCTGCTGACTGACCTGTGCAACACGATGAAGTCCGGTTCACTTTGCGCTTTGGGTGGCTTCACACCCTATCCGGTTTTGTCCGCGCTAACCCATTTCCCCGATGATTTCTCCGCCATGAAGGAAGCCGCCGAATGAAAGACTTCATCATCCCGGACCGCGATTTCGGCACCCCTGCCGCCAAAAGCAAACAAATGGTCACATTGACCATCGACGGCTTTGACATCACCGTGCCAGAAGGCACTTCGATCATGCGCGCCGCCGCAGAAATTGGCATTTCGGTGCCAAAACTTTGCGCCACCGACAGTATCGACGCTTTCGGTTCCTGCCGGTTGTGCTTGGTGGAAATCGAAGGCCGCAACGGCACGCCTGCTTCCTGCACCACCCCGGTTGCTCCCGGCCTGAAAGTTCACACTCAGAACGCCAAACTGAAGCAGTTGCGCCGTGGCGTTATGGAGCTTTATATCTCGGACCACCCGCTTGATTGTTTGACATGCAGCGCCAATGGCGATTGCGAGTTGCAGGATATGGCGGGTGCCGTGGGCTTGCGCGACGTGCGCTATGAGGCGATTGATACGCATTTCAAGGTGAAAGACACCTCGGGCATCGCCAATACGCACTACATCCCACGTGACGATTCCAACCCATATTTTAGCTACGATCCGCAGAAATGCATCGTCTGCTCGCGCTGTGTGCGGGCTTGCGAGGAAGTGCAAGGCACCTTCGCTTTGACCATCGAGGGCCGGGGTTTCGATAGCCGCGTGTCGTTTGGCGCTAAAACTGACACAGCTTTGTCGTCGGATTGCGTCTCTTGCGGCGCTTGCGTTCAGGCCTGCCCGACCGCGACCTTGCAAGAAAAGTCGATCATCGAGATCGGCACGCCGGAACGCTCTGTCATCACCACATGCGCCTATTGCGGCGTAGGCTGCTCGTTCAAAGCCGAAATGCGCGGCGATGAATTGGTCCGCATGGTGCCCTACAAGCACGGCAAGGCCAACCGGGGCCACTCTTGCGTTAAGGGCCGCTTCGCTTATGGGTACGCGTCGCATAAGGACCGCATCCTGAACCCGATGATCCGCGACAGCATCAACGACCCGTGGCAGGAAGTGTCTTGGGATGAGGCGATGGACTTCACCGCGAACCGGATGAAGGGCATTATTGAGAAGCATGGGCGGCACTCGGTGGGGGTGATTACGTCCTCGCGCTGCACAAATGAAGAAGCTTATCTTGTGCAGAAACTGACCCGCGCCGTGTTTATGAACAATAATACGGATACCTGCGCCCGCGTCTGTCATTCGCCGACTGGCTACGGCTTGGGACAAACCTTGGGAACCTCGGCCGGGACGCAAGACTTTGACTCGGTTGAAGAAACCGATGTTGTGATGATCATCGGCGCCAACCCGGTCGCGGCCCACCCGGTCTTTGCCAGCCGTTTGAAAAAGCGTCTGCGCCAAGGGGCAAAGCTGATTGTGATTGATCCGCGACGGACTGAGATGGTGGAGGCGCCCCATGTCAAAGCCGAGCATCACCTTGCCCTGACACCCGGCACCAACGTCGCCATCGTCACCGCTTTGGCGCATGTGATCGTCACCGAAGGGCTGTTCGACGCCCAATTTATCCAAGATCGCTGCGATTGGGACGAGTTTCAGGACTACGCCGAATTCGTCAGTCAGCCACAAAACTCACCGGAATCGGTGGCTTTGCTGACAGGTGTTCCTGCGGCAGAAGTGCGCGCAGCGGCGCGGCTGTTTGCCAAAGGTGGCAATGGCTCAATCTACTACGGCTTGGGCGTGACAGAGCACAGCCAAGGCTCTACCACCGTGATCGGCATTGCCAACCTTGCGATGATGACCGGGAATATTGGCCGTCCGGGCGTGGGCGTGAACCCACTACGCGGGCAGAACAACGTGCAAGGCTCCTGCGATATGGGGTCGTTCCCGCATGAATTGCCCGGCTATCGCCATGTCAAAGGCGAGGGCGTGCGCGATATTTTTGAGAAGGCATGGGGCGTCAAGATTGATGATGAACCGGGCCTGCGCATCCCGAACATGCTGGATGCGGCGGTTGAGGGCACCTTCAAGGGCCTCTATTGCCAAGGCGAAGACATCCTGCAATCCGACCCCGACACCAAACATGTCGCCGCCGGCCTGGCTGCGATGGAATGCGTGATCGTGCATGATCTGTTTCTGAATGAGACCGCCAATTACGCGCATGTGTTCCTGCCCGGTTCGACCTTCCTAGAGAAGGACGGCACCTTCACCAACGCCGAACGCCGCATCAACATGGTGCGCAAGGTGATGGCACCGCGCAATGGTTATGGCGACTGGGAGATCACCCAGATGCTCGCCAATGCGATGCTGAAAGATACCGGGGGGGCGCAGTGGACCTACACCCATCCCACGCAAATCATGGACGAAATCGCCATGACGACGCCGTCTTTCGCGGGTGTGAACTACGAAAAGCTTGAGGTCATGGGCTCAATCCAATGGCCGTGCAACGACGCTGCCCCCCAAGGCACGCCGCTGATGCATGTGGATGCTTTCGTGCGCGGCAAGGGTAAGTTCATCAACACTGAATATGTCGCGACCGATGAGAAGACCGGGCCGCGCTTCCCGCTATTGCTGACCACGGGCCGCATCCTCAGCCAGTACAACGTTGGCGCGCAAACCCGCCGCACCGGTAACGTCGCTTGGCATGCCGAAGATGTGTTAGAAATCCACCCGCATGATGCCGAAGTGCGTGGCGTCAAGGATGGCGATTTCGTCCGGTTGGCATCCCGTTCCGGCGACACCACCCTGCGCGCGACGATCACCGACAAGGTCAATCCGGGCGTGGTCTACACCACCTTCCACCACCCCGACACCCAAGCCAACGTGATCACCACCGACTTCTCGGATTGGGCCACCAACTGCCCCGAATACAAGGTTACGGCTGTGCAAGTCTCGCCCAGCAACGGCCCATCTGAATGGCAAGAGGAATACAACGCTCAGGCCGCGATGTCGCGTCGTATCGCAGCGGCTGAATGATGCAAACCCACCGCCCTTTGCCGCGACTGACCTTCGGGTTAGGCGCGGGTTTCGGGCAGGCGTCGGCCAGAGAACTGCCGGAGGAAATCGCGGTGGCTTTGTCGTTCAACGGCTCGACCCAAGCCGTGATGATGGCCTCGCCTGCCGATCTGGAAGACTTTGCTTACGGCTTTGCAATGACAGAAGGCATTGCGGAACCTGAAGAAATTCAAAGTATTGAGGTGGTTGAAACTCCGCTTGGCCTTGATGTGCAAATCTGGTTGGAACCGCAAGCCGAGGCCCGCCTGACCAAGCGCCGCCGCACCATGGCGGGGCCAGTGGGCTGTGGTCTATGTGGCATCGACAGTTTGGAGGAAGCCACACGGGTGATGCAGCCTGTGCCCACCAGCATGTTCCGCATGGCCGCTTCCGAAATCATGGCCGCCGTCGCAAGCCTGCCTGCCGCCCAACCGCTGCACGATCTCACCCGCGCAGTCCACGCCGCTGGCTATTACAGCGGCAAGCTGCTGGCCGCCCGCGAAGATGTTGGCCGCCACAACGCGCTGGATAAACTCTGCGGTCATTTGATCCGCACCGCGCACCCTGCCGGAGCCGTCGTGCTGACCAGCCGGGTTTCCATCGACATGGTGCAGAAGGTTGCCGCCCTCGGCGCGCCAATCCTTATCGCCGTGTCCGCCCCAACCGCCCATGCCGTCCGCCTTGCTGACCTCGCTGGCATCACCCTGATCGCCCTCGCCCGCCCGGATCGGTTTGAGGCCTACACCCACACCGACCGCATTTCGCAGGAGACCGCCCATGTCGCTTAACGACACCCACGCAGGCCCGCACGCCAAGCTGATCTATATGGCGAACCAGATCGCCAAGTTCATGGAATCAAAACCGCATGATGAGGGACTGACTCTACTTGCCTCGCATATCAATGACTTCTGGGAACCCCGGATGCGCCGCCATCTGTTTGAAGTGCTGGATGCAGGCGGCGCAGGCCTGCGGCCATTGGTGCTGGAGGCGAAAGCTGCAATCAAACGCCCGGTTCTCGCGGCCTGACCTAAGCTTTTAGGAAAAACTACTTTCCGATCAAGGCCTCACGCGGCAAAACGAGTGCTTGAGCCGTTACGATGTTTATCCTACGCTTATTGAAAGCTATCCGAGTCTCACCGGGTCGGCCATTTTGATCGGATTTTATTATATCGGAGACGTTTCATGCGAAATGTCATTGTGCGATCGGGCTCGTCTGGGCAATCCGTCCGGGATTTGCAAATGGCGCTGAACAATCGGCTGAATCCTTCGCCCAATCTGATCATCAATGGCCTTTTTACTCCGCAAACCGAACGCGCCGTGCTGGCGTTTCAACGTTCTAACTGGCTGGAGATGGACGGCATCGCCGGGCCCTGCACGCTGGATGCGCTTTATGGAACCGAGTCCGCGCCGATCATCCTGCACAACGTGCCCTATCTCAGTCAACCGACGCCAACGACCTGTTGGGCAGCGGCAACGGCGATGTTGACGCGGCTGTCGATCCAAGCCGTCCGCATGACCACACCGCAACGCCTGCTGACTGCCGACGGTTCGCTGATCAATGAAAGTGAGCGTGGCCAAAGGCTTGAGGTGCATCAGACCTTCGCGCAACTGCATCGGCTGCGCTATCAGCCGCCGCAAAGCTGGCCCGTCGCGGCACTGATCGGGTTGTTGCGAAATGGCCCGATCATGCTGGAATTCCTGCATAATCCCGGCTCTTTTCAGCGCGGCACCGGCTCGTCGGGGCATTATGTGGTGATCGTCGGGGCGCGCGGTTCGCACAGCGCCGATGGCACCACCACCACGCTGCGAATTTATGATCCCGATGACAGCGACAGTGAGGGGATTTATTCGGTGGTCTACGGCTCGATGCTGCGCCGCGTGCCGCTGGCGACGTTTGGAATGTTTACCCAGTAGGCACAGCCTAAGTAGGTACAGCGTAAGTAGGTACAGCGTAAGAAGGTACAGCGCAAAATGCTGCGAAGAAGTGGGAATTTTCTGCGCAGCGTCCTTGGATTTGAAAGCCTTTTTCAATCGGTGAGATGGCTGTGCAGAGTTCCGCGGTGAAACTTTGATCTTGCCAGATAATTCGTAAAGTTTGGAAATCGAAAATCTGCCGTGTGATCAGGTATTGCGCCTTATACGTCGCCTCTTTCGCCACAAAAATCCGCAGTGCCTGCAAGCCTTGATGTGGTTGGGGAAGGTCGTTGATTTGTTTGTGTTCCTCTGGCCGAAGCACGGTCGACCAGAGTTCAGCCGGCAGCGGGTGCAAGGGTTCTATATCCAAACCCAGCCCCACATAGTCGCGGGTCAATCCCATCACCGCCAGACAGGCCCCGGCGCAATGGCTGATGCTGCCTGTCGCAGCTTCTGGCCAGATCGGCGCGCGATCCAGAGCCATCGGAATCGCCACAGGGGCAAGGCCCAAATCGCGCAGAGCCTGCCGCGCGGCACTGCGCCCGGCGCCGAATTCTGCCAATCGCGCGGGCACTGCGCCGGGCAAATCTTCTTCCGGCCACAAAGCCATAGGTGCTGTGGCCTCAGCCAGCGTCACGCCGCGTGGTAAAATCGTGCGCAGCCGTGCGGTAATGTCAGACATTCACCTGCCCACGCATCGCCCGCCGCCGCGCCATCGCATCGGCCCGCGCATCGGCACGGTCAGACACCACCGTAGGGGCGGCTTTCGGGCGATCATCCAGATGCGCCGCTAAGGCCTGCAAAACCGGGAATCGGAAGATATCGGTGATCGAAAGTTTCGCTGCCCCCAAGCTCTCCCTGATTTCGCGATGCACCTGAACCGCCAGCAGAGAATGCCCGCCCAAAGCGAAGAAATTGTCCTTCGAGCCGACTTTCGCCACCCCCAAAACCCGCGCCCAAATTGCCGCGATCTGAGCTTCAATATCCGAGGTGGGCGCAACAAAGCTTTGCGATTCCAGCGGCTTGGCGCTTGGAGCAGGCAGTGCCTTACGATCCACCTTACGGTTGGGCGTCAGCGGAAAGCCATCAAGGCTGACGAAATGCGCGGGCATCATATGCTCGGGCAAAAGCCCGACCAATTCTGCCCGCAGTGCCACTTCCGTCGCCGCGCCAACAATATAGGCCACCAACCGCAGATCGCCCGGCGTATCCTCACGCGCCATCACCACGGCTTGCCGCACCCCCGGCTGCGCTTCCAGCACAGATTCAATCTCGCCCAGTTCAATCCGGTAGCCGCGCAGCTTGACCTGATGATCGGCGCGGCCCAGAAAATCGACCTTACCATCTGCCCGCCAGCGCACCAGATCACCGGTGCGATACATCCGCGCGCCCCAAGCACAGGCGCGATCTAGCGAAACAAAACAATCGTTCACAAATCGCTCTGCGGTCAAATCCGGTCGCTGCCAATAGCCGCGAGTCACGCCATCGCCGCCAATCCACAACTCCCCGGCAACACCGGGGGCGACCGGAGTCATCGCCTCATCCAGCACGTAAATTTGCTGATTTGCCAAAGGCTTGCCAATATTGCACACCCCATCAACTTCGTCCACGTCCTCCACCGAGGACCAGATCGTTGTCTCGGTCGGCCCATACATGTTCAACATCCGCGCCGAAGTCGCACGGCGCAAATCGGCAACCAGCGCGCCCGGCAAAGCCTCGCCGCCCAGCATAACCGTCTTCACCCCCGACAAGGCCATTCGTGACTCATCGTTCATCGTGATCATCCGCGCCATCGACGGCGTGCATTGCAAATGCGTCACGCCATGTCGCAAAATCTGCGCCGCGATCGAGAAATCATCCTCGGCCACGACGCCGCCTGCATTGGCGCGCTTGACCACTTCGGCCAGCGGATAAAGCCCCTCCATCACCTTTTCCGGCGTGATGCCAAAGTCGATCAGGCAGGCCACTTCACCGACACCGATCCGCTTCAACTGCTCCACCCGTGCCAGTGCGTCGTCAACCGTGCCGAACAGCCCAGAATCCTCAAAATAGCGCTGGAAGGCGAAGTCGAGGATCGCCTCGGTTTCCTCTGCACTCAAGCTTTGCAGATCAATCTGCATCGGGTTCGACACCCCCTGCGGTTTTTTGAACGCCGGGAAGGCCCAGGCGTATTGCTTGATCAAAGCCGCAGCCGAGCGCAGATAGTCCTTCATCGGCCCGCGTGATACTTCCCGCGCATGATCGCGGTCGCGCGTGATATAGCTGTGCAACATCAGGGTCACGGTATGGTTAGCCGGATCATGCCCAGCTTCGCGAAGCGCTTGATGATAAAGTTTAATCTTGCCCGCAACCTCATCAATCGACTGGCCCAACAGATGTGTCAACACGTTGGCCCCAATCGCCCCAGCCTCGCGCCAAGTCTCAGGGTTGCCCGCCGTCGTCACCCACAGCGGCAACTCTTTCGACACCGGGCGCGGCTGGCTGATCAGTTCAAACGTACCGCCCTCTGCCGTTGGAAAGCCAACCTTTTCGCCGCGCCACAGGCGGCGCACCTGATCGGCGGCGGCAAACATCGCCGCCTTGTTGTTGGGCGGGGTATTCTCAGGCCGCAGCACGAAATCATCCGGGTGCCAGCCCGAAGCCACCGCCACCCCGGCGCGGCCATTGGTCAGATTGTCGATCACCGCCCATTCCTCGGCAATCCGCGCCGGGTGGTGTAGCGGCATCACGCAAGACCCCGCCCGCACGCCGATGGTCTTCGTCACCGCCGCCACCGCAGCGCCCGTCACCGAGGGGTTCGGATAGGGGCCGCCAAAGGCATGAAAATGCCGCTCGGGCGTCCAGACCGCGCAAAAGCCGTGGGTATCGGCGAATTTCGCGCCCTCCAGCAGCAGTTCGTATTTCTTCGGGCCCGCACCATCGTCGTTGCCCCAGTAATACAGCGAGAACTCCATCTTCTGCGCCGAGGTAATCGCCCCTCCTGAAACCAAGCTGCGGTTTTCATCGCTGGTCAGCACCACTTTGAAGCCGCGCGCCAATGTCCAGAACAGCTCCAGCACCGAAATATCAAAGGATAGCGAGGTCACCGCCAGCCAAACCCCGGCCTCGGGACCAATGCGCTGATCCATCCCGGTGAAGAAATTCGCGACGTTGCGATGTTCCACCATCACGCCCTTTGGCCGCCCGGTAGAGCCAGATGTATATATCATATAGGCGAGATCAGCCGAGGTGACACCAGATATGGGGTTGGCATCGCTGGCCTGATTGGGGCGTGCGTCGGTATCCAGACACAGAACTTGCGCGTGATGGCCCGGCAATCCTACGGCAATAGAACTTTGCGTCACGATCACCGGGCAGGCGGAATCTTCTATATACAAAGCGATGCGGTCCGCCGGATAGGCCGGGTCCATCGGCACATAGGCCCCGCCCGCTTTCTGGATCGCCAAAGCGCCAACCATCAGATCAAGACTGCGATGCGCGCAAAGCCCCACCAGCGTGCCGGGCAGAACACCCATACCGATCAGCACATGCGCCACCCGATTGGCGCGGGCGTTAAGTGCCGCATAGGTCAGGCTTTGATCATTGCAGATCAAAGCCACCGCGTCCGGGCTGCGCAGCACTTGGAGCTCAAAGGCCTGATGTACGCAAAGGCTTGAATCGTATGAAGTTTTGGTTTGGTTCCAGCCGTGCAGCACCTGATCCCGCTCGGCATCCGTCAGAGTTGAAATGCTGGACAGGGGTGCATCGGCGGCGGCTTTTGCCAAAGCCGCGACCAGATGAGTGATGCGCGCGCCGTAGGCTTGCGCCTCGGTCAAGGGCAGGCGCGTGGCGTCAAAATGCAGGGCGCTCGGAGTCAGCGTGACGGTGGTTCCCTTGATCGGGCCAGCCTCTGCCACGCCAACTTGCGGACATTGCAGGCCAGCAAGCCCCGTGTCACGCGTCATCAGATCCAGCGCGAAACCCGGTTTCGGCGCCAAATCCAAACTCTTCCGCGACTGCGCCACGCCGCCACCAGCCGCAACCCGCAAAGGTCGCCAACCCGAGGTATAGCCCGCCACCCCCTGCGTCGCCTGCGCCAGATCGACCACCGCCGCGCCAGAAGCCAGTCCAGCGGCCAGCGCAAGATCGACCAGCCCGCCCGAAAGCGGTAGCGTTTGCCAATCTGCCGCCGCCGTGCTCGCATGACCTAGCGCGGCAGGCTGCATCGATTTCAAGGCTTTGCGCAAGCCAGGCTCCGCCAAAGCCAAGCTTTGCCCCAGCGCGGTCAGCCCCTCGACCCCAGCCAACAGCACCGCATCCGTCACTGTCGCGGCTGAAACCGCCAACCCTTTTTCCTGACAAGTTAACCGGAGCAACCGCACCGCACCCACTCCACAGGCCACCAGCAGCCCGGTCTCATCAGCGTGCAAAACCTGTCCCGGCGCGCCCACGCCCTCGGCGATTTCTGCGGCACCCACGTTCAGCACCCGATCCGCACAGGCAATTTTCGCCGTGGTCAGCGGGTTCCAATAGCGCCCGTGATCCAAGGCCCGCACCAAGCGCACCACCGCCTCGGCCGGCTGCCAGAAATCAATACGCCCCATCGCTGCCGGGCGATCATGGCGCAAAAACAGCCGACGCTGGCTTAAATCCTGCGGCTTGCACTGCAAATTGCCGCTCTCCATCTGTGCCAAAACGCTGGGGAAACTCTCCATTGCTGCTTCAAAACACCGGGTGTTCAAGGTCAGCGCGGTGTCCTGCGGCGCGATCTCAAAGCTGCGGCTTTCCAGCATGTCGCCTTCATCGACGCCACCTTCGATCAGGTGCCATGAAATCCCATGTTGAGCCTCGCCGTTCAAAATCGCCCAGACCGGCGCGTTCAGACCGGCATAGGGCGGCAAAGGTCCGTCGTGAAAGTTCACGGCCCCCTGCGCCAAGGCCAAAACCTCTGGCTCGATCACCGACAAGTTGGCCACCGACAGCAGCCAATCGACGCGCTCGCCCAAACGCGCCGCCAGATCACGCCCATAGGCCTCTACCCGCAGCCCCCGGCTTTCGGCCCACTGCCGCACATCCGCGTTGCGCGTCACCACGGCAGTCAGCTTATGGCCACCCGCCAACAGCATTTCACCGCACTGGCGGGTCAGGGTTTCATTGCCGATCAGATAGGCGGAAAACTGGGTCATCTTGGCGTCCTTACCCCTCGGTCGTCCGGGGTGATTTGGCTACAGCGGCAGGTTTGCCGAAAACGGGACTGACCGCCGCGCGCATGGCATGCAGCGTCAGATCTGTCAGATACAGTGGTGGATCGCCGCGGTCTTTGCGCTGGATCAGCAGCCGCGCGCGCCACAGGATACCGCCCGCAAGCAGCGCCAGTGTGGCGGCGTATGCATAGCCAACGCCATGGTTTTTCACAAAATAATGCAAACGGCTGTCCAGCCAGAACCCCGGTATGCGCTGCCATTCCCGCATCCCCGTCGAGGCTGATCCGATATGCATCACCCGGCTTTCCACCACATAATCCGTCGGCCAACCCGCCAAAGCCGCCCTGCGACACAGATCGGTTTCCTCAAAATACAGGAAGAACCGCTCATCAAACAGGCCGATCTGTTCCAGCACCGCCATCCGCATCATCAGGCTTGCCCCCGCCAACCAATCCACCCGACAGGTGGCTTGCGGGATTGGCTGCGCGACAATCCAGCGGTTGAGCGCGCGGCTGACCGGGCCAAACCTGATCTGCGCCTCAAACTCCGATGCAATCGAGGGGAAACGGAACGCCGTGCGGTGCGGCGCACCATCGTCGCCATAAATGAAACTGCCCGCAAATCCAGTTGCTGGATGGGCCTGCAAATGCGTCAGCAAGGCCCGGATTGCATCGCGGTCGGGAAAGGCATCCGAATTCAGGATATAGATAAATTCCGGCGCAGAACCGTCTGGCATCCCCGCCCGAATCCCAAAATTATTGCCCGCGCCAAAGCCGCCATTATGCCCCGATTGCAGCACCCGCACACTCTGCGCACCAGTGTCCCAGCCGCGTTTTTGCACCGCAGTTGTCATCATCTCAAACGATCCATCGCCGGAATCGTTGTCCACAATCACCAGAGCCCCTGCGATCCCGTCCAATGCCAGCAATGCCGATTCCGCCGCCCGCAGCGTCATTTCGGCCGAGCGCCAGTTCAGCAAAACCGTAAGCAAGCCCGCCATGCTCACTCCGCCGCAGTGGCGAGGGGGACGATGTTCGTCGCGCCCTTCTCGGCTTCAGCAATCACCGCCCGCAGCTTTGCCGCCAGCACCCGCACATTCGGCTCTAGCACCATGCTGTCGTGGTCGCCGGGCACCTCGATCGTCACAAGCGTGGGCGCGAAGAGAGTCAAGTCGTTGTCGTAAAACACATATTCCTTGGCTTTCGACACCCAGTTGCCAGCCGTCACCGTCCAGTGCTTGTCCAAAGGCGGGCGGAACAACACCGTCGCCCCACGCCGCTCTGTCATCTGATACAACGGCAGTGCCGCGCGGAAAGCAGCCTCAATCGCCGCATTATGGAACTGCGCATCGCTTTGTTCGGTCACCTGCGGTTGGCGCTTTTGCATCTCCCAAGCCCAACGTTTGCGCGCCCATTCGGCCAGATAGCCGGGGCCCTTGGCGCGCAGTTCTGCAAGTTTAATCAAGATCTTATCAGGGCGTTTTAAGCTTGGTCGCAAGGGCAACGGTGTGTCCAGCAGCACCAGCAAAGACACCGCTTCCCCCGCAGCTTCCAACTGTCGCGCCATCTCCCACGCGGTCAGACCGCCACCCGAGAAACCGCCCAGCATATAGGGGCCAACGGGCTGCACCTGACGCAACTCGGCAATGTAATCGGCAGCCGCTTCCAGCAATGTCGTATGCGGCGCGGCATCGCCATAAAGCCCGCGCGCCTGCAGGCCATAGAACGGTTGATCGCCCCCCAACAGTTGCGCCAAATGCCGCAGATTCAACACGTTACCGAACATCCCCGCCACAAGGAAGAACGGTTGTTTTGCGCCTCCCTCGCCCTGATGCATCGGCACCAGATGGGTAAACCGCCGCGCCGGGGCCACCAGTTTCGCAGGCACATCGCCGCTCACATCGCCAATCTGGGCCACGATCAGCGCCGCACAGCGCGCAATCGTCGGAGCTTCAAACAGCACCGAAATCGAAAAATCTACGCGGTAAGCCTTCTTGACCATCGCAAACAGCCGCACCGCGATCAGACTGTGGCCGCCAAGATCGAAAAAGCTGTCCTCCACCCCCACTTGGGCGACGCCCAGCAACTCCTGCCAAAACCCGACCAGCGTGCGTTCGACATCATTGCGCGGCTCGACATAGGCCGTGTCCAGATCTGGCCGCTCGAACGCCTTGCCCTCGGATTTTGCCGCCTCCGCCTCAGCAGTCTGCCGAACCAACGCGGGCAGATCGAGGCTGGAGACGATGATCTGACTGCCGCCCAAAGCCACAGCACGGCCAAAAGCCTCGGCGCCCTCGCTGGGTTTTATGCCCAAACTGAAGGCGTGCAGCAAGCGTTCCTCGGCGGGGGACACCGGCTTTGCGGCCACATCATCATAGCTCAATTCGCGCGGATCGGGGACGGTAAAGCTGAGCCCTCCCGCCAGCTTGTGAATGTTAAAGCCTTCAATTTCAACGCAAACCTCACCTTCAGGCGTGGCAAGCGTCACATCAAAACTTGCGGTCTGCGCGCCCGCACGATTGTCTGCCGCATTGCGCACCCAGGACACAATCTCTGCTGGAAGCGGGCGCAGCACGCGGATGCAGGCATACGACACAGGCACCCAAAGGTGATCCGGCTGGTAGCCCTCAATCAGCCCCATCGCCCAGCCGGTCGCCATATCCATCAGCGCCGGATGCAGCAGCCATGGCCCCGCCTCAGCCGCAAACTCCGCAGGCAAAACCAGCCGCGCCAGCCCTTCACTGCCGCCAATCGCGCGCGCGCGCAGCACCCGCCAGCGCGGCCCAAACGCCAGATGCTCCTCTTGCGGGCTGCGCAGGCCGACGCCAACCTCAGCCGCTGGCAACCGTCCGGCAATCGCCAGCACATCAATTTTAGCAGGAGTCGCAGCCAGACGAACCGCCCGCGCCTGCGCGTGCAACTGCCAGCCCAACCGCCCCTTCACCGTCACGCCCGAGCGCAATTCAAACCCATAGCCCTCATCCGTGCGGGAAAGCGTAGCGCGCACCTGCCGCGCCTCACCCTTGCTCACATCCAATGGCCGGAAGAAATACAGATCGCGCAACTCAAATGCGCCCGTCTCACCCTGCGCCCGCAAGGCTTCGGCGGCGATTTCAATCGTGCCGGTGCCGGGGATCAACGCCTGCCCCGACGTGGTGCGATGACCATCCAGCACCCAGCGATCCAAGCTATAAGAGGCTGTAAACAGACGATTTCCCTGACCGTCAAAGCTGACTTCATCCAGCATCGGCGCGAAAATCGGCAGGCGCGGGGCAGGCGGCGCGCCCGTGCGATCCGCCAAAGCCTCTGCCGCCATGCCAACGCCCGTCCAGATACCCCAGTTCAGCGCCACAACCTTAGTTTTGCCGCGGCTGCGCGATTTCGAATAAGCGTTCAGGAATTCATTCGCCGCCACATAATCAATCTGGCCCGCAGGCCCGGTCACCGTCGAGGTCGAGGCAAACAGCACCAGCAGATCAATCGACCCATCCGGGAACAAACGGTCCAACACCAGCGTGCCATGCAGTTTCGGCGCGAACACTTCCTCAACCTGCGCCGGCGTCTTCAGCATCAGCGGTCCATCATCGACCACACCCGCCGCATGGATCACCGCGCAGATCGGCCCAAATCGGTTGGTCCCGGCTTCCACCGCAGCCCGCATATCCTCCATGTTGCAAACATCCGCCGGGGCGACAAGAACTTCGCCCCCCAAAGCCTCCAGCCGCTGCAACGCCAAAATCCGCCGCGCAATCGGGCTGGCAGGGTCATGCGCTGCCAGATACTTCGCCCAAGTGCCGCGATCCGGCAGATTGCGCCGCGCGATCAGGGTGATTTTCGCACCAAAGCGTTGGATCAGGTCCTCGGCGATGGTCAAACCGATGCCACCAAAGCCGCCGGTGATCAGCACATGCCCGGCTTGCGGCAATGTGAATATTTGTTCAGGAAGGCTGGCAGCTTTCAGTCCCAACTCATAGCGCTTTTCACCCCGCAGGGCTGCTATGACGCCGGCAGGTTCAGCCAAAAGCTCTTCTAAGACCTGATCTGCCAGCGGTTGCAACCCAGCTTTTCCTCGGCGCGGCACTGCTGGCAAAGTCACGTCCAAAGTCGAAACCGTCACTCCCGGCAACTCTCGTGGGATCACCCGTGCCGGGCCAAGAATGGTGGCTTTTTCAGGGTCAACCAGCACCTCAGATTTCACCTGAACCGCCCCGGTTGAGGCGACGGTTATATGGATCGGGCGCGGCAGGTTTTCCTCGGCAATCGCTTGGGCAAGAAACAACAAGCTGTAGAAACCCTGCTCTAGGTTGCGGTGGAAAAAGCTGGAACCGGGGCGGAAATCCTGTCCACGCGTCACCAGCCAGAAATGCGCGATCCGGCTGGGGGTGTGGCCCTTTGCAACCAGGTCGCGGATCAGCAGATCATAGCCTTCGCGACCCCGCTCTGGGGCCAGAAGATAGCCACCCTCGCCATCACGACCAAAGGCATCGCCCGCGCGCACGGTGGTTACTTGATGGCCAGCGCCGCGCAAGCGCGCCGCACATTCCATGCCAAGCCCTTCTGTATCAAGAAAAATCAGCCACGTCTCTGGCTTTGCATCCGCAAAGTCCGCCGCATAATCAAACCCTGTCGCCGCAGGTCGCCAATGCGGCTTCCAGCCCCAATCGCCAATATTGTCAATTCGCGCAGGCAGCGCGACGGCTTCAACTTCTGCGCCCTTGCCGGGTTCAATGAAGTAAGATTTGCGCTGAAACGCATAGGTCGGCAACACGACACGCTTGCGCGCGGCTCCGCCCCAAATCGGTTCCCAATCCACCGGAACACCGCAAGCCCACAGCCGCGCGATCGAGGCGACATGCCACGCATCATCCGGCATCTTCTGCTCGGGATGCCGCAGCGCCGCGATCACCTGCCCCTGCGGCACGCCATTGGCCTGTGCCAGCGACGACAGCGCCCGCCCCGGCCCCATCTCAAGGTAAACCCGCCCCGGCTCGGTCATTAGATCGGCCATGCAGGCTTGGAAATTTACCGTATTGCGCAGGTGCTGCACCCAGTAGTCCTGGCTGGTCGCCTGCGCATCGGTCAAACGAATTCCTGAACGATTGCTCACAATTGGAATCTGCGGTGCGCTTAAGTGAATTTTTGTGAGGTAATCGCCAAACCGCGCCAAAATCGGCTCCAACATCCGGCTATGCGCGGCGATGTCGATCTGGACGCGCTGGGTTTCCACATCGGCTTTCGCCAGTTCCGCAGCCAAAGCCACCAACGCCGCATCCGGCCCGGAAACCACACACAACCCCGGCGCATTGACCGAGGCCAGATCGAGATCACCAGCGATATAGGGCCGCAAATCAGCCTCAGCCAGTGGCACCGAAAGCATCCCTCCCGGCGCAATCGTGTCAAACAGCGTGCCGCGCAGATGCACGAGGCCGATGCAATCCTCAAACCCGATCACACCCGCCAGACAAGCCGCCGTATTCTCGCCCATCGAATGACCAACCAGCACCGCAGGCGTCACCCCCCACGACATATACAACTGCGCCAGCGCATATTCGGTGATCATGATCAGCGGCAGTTGCACCGAGGGGCGCTTCAACCGCTCATTCGCAGCGGCCTCTTGTCCCGGTTCTGGCAACCACAACGCCCGAATGTCGTAGTCGAGCTTCGGTTGCAGAACCGCAAGACCCTTGTCCATCCAATCGGCAAACACCGGCTCGGTCGCGTAAATATCCCGCGCCATGCCCGCATATTGCGCACCGCCACCAGGAAACATGAACACCACCTCGGGGTTCTCGCCCAAGAAGTCATGGTTAAACACCCGACGCGGATCGCCACCTTCCAGCAACGCTGCCGCCTCATCATGCGAGCCCGCCACCAGCACCCGGCGCTTTTCAAACGCGTGGCGGCCTTCTTTCAACGTATAGGCAACATCGGCCAGATCCTGCGCCGGATCGCCGCGCAAATGCGCTGCCAGACGCGCAGCCCCCGCATCCAGCGCGCCCTTGGATTTGGCCGAGATAACAATCGGTTGGAACGGCCAAAGGCTTTGCTCTCCCACAGCCCGTACGGGCGCTTCCTGCAACACCACATGCGCATTGGTGCCGCCAACACCAAGGCTATTCACCCCCGCCCGGCGCGGCCTGTCGCTGACCCAATCGGTCAGCCGATCATTCACCTTGAACGGGCTGGTTTCAAAATCAATCGACGGGTTCGGCGCCTCATAGCCCAAACTTGGCGGCAGTTGCCGATGATGCAGCGACAGCGCCACCTTGATCAGCGAGGCCACCCCCGCCGCCGTGTCCAGATGCCCAATGTTGGTCTTGACCGAGCCGATCCGGCACGTCCCCACCGCATCGGTGGTCTGCCGAAACGCCGCAGTCAGCGCCGCCACCTCAATCGGATCGCCCAAGTAAGTACCGGTGCCATGACATTCTACATAAGACACATCCGCCGCAGAAACCCCAGCAACCGCCTGCGCTTCGGCAATACAGCGCGCCTGCCCATCCACGGAAGGGGCGAGATACCCAGCCTTCGCGGCCCCATCATTGTTGACCGCCGAGCCTTTCAAAATCGCCCAGATATGATCGCCGTCGCGCAGCGCATCTTTCGCCCGCCGCAGCACCACCGCCCCCGCGCCAGAGCCGAACACCGTGCCCTCTGCGCGATGATCAAAAGCATGGCAATGACCGTCTGGCGACAGAATTTCGCCCTCGGTGTAAAGATATCCCCGTGCGTGTGGCAGCTCAATCGTCACACCGCCCGCCAACGCCATATCGCACTCGCCGTTCAACAAGGCTTGGGTGGCGAAATGCACCGCCACCAAAGATGTCGAACACGCGGTTTGCAGGTTGATCGACGGGCCTTTCAGATCGAAAATATGGCTGACCCGCGTTGCCAGAAAATCCTTGTCGTTGCCAGTGTGGCGCAGCAGGAACATGCCGGTCTGATCGACCAGATCGCGGTTTGAGCACAGGTTGAAATAGAAATAGCTGCCCATGCCGCAGCCTGCGTAAACCCCTATCGCACCGGGGAAATTCTCGGGAGGATGGCCTGCATTCTCCAATGCCTCCCACGCCACTTCCAGAAACTGGCGATGTTGCGGGTCCAGGATCGCCGCCTCCTTCGGCGAAAAGCCAAAGAAATCCGCGTCAAAATCGGCAAACCCCTCCAAAACAGCCGCTGAGGCCACATAATTCGCTTTGCGCAGCCGCGCCGCAGATTCACCCGCTGCCAGAAGTTCAGCCTCAGACAGCACCCGGATCGATTCGACCCCACCCGCAAGATTGGCCCAATAGGCGGCAATATCCGCAGCGCCCGGCAGATGCGCCGCCATACCAACAACGGCGATATCGCTATCGCTGATGGCCGAGGGATCAAAATCTTCGCTCATGCGCCTTCTCTCTCTCACCGCCCGCAGGTTAAAACCCTTGGGACGGATCTCAACAATTTACCGCAAAACCCACAACTCTTATACCCTAGCACGCTCTTAAATGGAGCGTGCATGGCTATTGAACAATCCCGCACTACTGACACAATACGGCCCGGTTATGGCAAAGTTTCGGGCAAATCGGCTACCAATGCCCAACACCTGTGCCGCGCCACATCGCCCATTGCGCCCGGCAGTAGACCACCAAATCAAAGCCAAAACCCAAAATCGTCACCAAGATCCGCTTAGGGCGGAGCAGATCGCGCGGGTTTGCGACAGCGCGCGCCAGCCGTTTGGTCAGGAAATGCCATGGCACATAGCCGAACGGCCAGCGCGGCAGGCCCGCCCGCAGTGCCTCTCCCAGCCATTCCGCATCGCCCGCCGCCCGCGCCAATTCTGCGTGCCGCGCAATCTCTGGCACCGCCACCAACGCGCCAAAGCCCGCAAAATTCACCGCCGAGCCGATCACAATCCGCACCTGATGCCGGATCAGCGCGCCAACCGACCGCTCTGACGCATAGATGTGAAACACCCCCTCCGCCCCACCAATCCGGCTGAAATCTTCCGGTCCCGTCAGGGCATCCGTCAACACCATCGCGCGCAGAAAACCATCCTCAACGGGAAGGCCAATCGGCAGATGAAACCGCCGCGCCACGGTCGCAGGCATCGCGTAAAGCTGACCGCAGATCGCCGTCTTCCAATCGTCCAAGCCGCCGCCCGCCGCCGCGATGATCTTGTCCATCACAGACAATCCCTCAGGCCGCGCCACGATATCCTTCACCGGCTGGCTGTTGATCACCCAATGTGATCCCATCGCCTGCACCAAGCGCCGCAAAGCCCCCGCATCACAGAATGCGATATCGGCATCGACAAACACCAACACATCGGCATCCGCCCGCGCCAAATCATGCACAAAACGGTTCCATGTCCGTGACTTACCGCCCTCGGGCAGATCAACCACCTCAACCCCGGAAACCCGCGCCACCGTGTCATCCGAACACCCATTCGCCAGCACCAGAATCCGCGCCGAGAAGGCCGGATCGGCCAAAATATCCTGCGCCAACAGCCGCGCCACCATCGCCGCAATCCCATGCGCCTCGTTATGGGCAAAGATGCCGATATCCACCTGCATCAAATTACCGTCCGCTTCTGCTTACCGCCCCGCAAGCCACCGCGCAGCACCGCCCGGCTTTCAGCCAGGCGCAAGCGCCGCATCCGCTCGGCCTCGCCCAGCAGCCCGCCAGCCATCAGCCAAGTGAACGGAATATGCGTGGCATTGGGCAGCAGATCGACCATGTTCGCCGCCAAGATCAGTGCCAATCCCGCCGTATAGCGGTTGAACGGGGCGGCAAACCGCGACAGCGCCTCGCGCCCCAAAATCAACAGCGGCAACCCGGTGAGCCCAAACTCGGCAATAAAACCAAGCCAGCCATAAGTGCCCATCACGATCACCCAAGCGCCATCGGCGATCGTCGTCATCTGCCCGGTGATCGGATCATGCAGAAACGCCCGGCCATAGCCGCCCCAGCCGAACAAAGCCTTTTCCTGCGCCCGCGCCAGCAGTTCTTCCTCGTTGTCGATACGGAATTGCAACGATCCCGCCCGATCCGCGCTGAAGCTATTGGCGAAATCGACGATCTGCTGCATGGGCACCAAATGCAACCCGCGCAAGATCGGATAGCTGATCACCACCACCGTCAAAACCGCCGCCACCAAGACCTGCACCCGCCAGCTGGCCAGCAACACCAGAGGTGCCAGGCACAAAGCATAGACCGTCACCCCAGCACTTTTGCAGACAAAAAGCATGAAGGCCAAATACAGCACGATCACCAAAGCCTTGGGCCGCAGCTCGGCAGTGGTGTCGCGCAATCGAACCACGGCTGCCAGCAGACACATCAGCGCGAAAAACGCCACCCACAGCCCATGCGGCAAGAACACCACCGGGCGATAGCCGCCCTGCCGGATGGTCTGGAAAAAGTCATGCTGAAAAAAACCGTAAACCCAGACGTTCATCTGCGGCGAGAACCGCGCCTCGATCAGCATCGGCACGGAATACCAAAGCCCGGCCAGGACAAGCGCCTCAATCACCGCCCGCATCCCCTCGGGCGTACCCAGATAGCGTCGCGCCAGAAAGAACGGAAGCAACGCGATGAACTGGTTCGCCACCGCCGCCGCCGAGTCGTAAACCTTCATGCCCTGCACATCCGCGCCCGGAAAAATCAGCGGATCGGTATTGGTCAGCACTGTCGCGAACGGCGAAAGAATATACATCAGGATCAGGGCCTTGCCCATCCGCCCCTCGGGCAGAAAGCTGATCTTGTCGCGCACCACATAAAGCGCACAATACCATGCGATCAGGTTCGGGATCGTGGTTTTATCCAGATCGGGGATGATCGGAAAGTTGATCACCGTCAGCGGCGGCATGATCAGATAGCCGCCCAGCACCGTCCAGATCAGCGCCCGCGCCGGGTCCAGCCGTTTCCACAGCTTCCAGCACACAATCGGCCAGACAAACAGCATCAGATAGGCGAGGATATTGGGCGAGGCCACGACGTGGATCAGCTTTCTGTAAACAATGCCAGCGTTTTAGCATAGACCGCCGACACTGGCCAATGTCGCAAGCCGAATGTCAGGTCAGGCGCAGGAAAACCGGGATGCGGCGCAAGATCACCACAGCGGCCCAACTCATCCCGAAGGTGGCAAGGGTAGCCAGCATCCTGTCAACGTCTGGCCCGGCGAATTTATAGGTCACCAGCATGAAGAACGGGTGCAACAGATAGATGCCAAACGCCGCCTGCCCCAGCTTTGGCAACACCCTATGCTGCATCTGCACGCGCCAGAACGCCTCAAACAACAATACGGCAGCGAAAACCGTCCAAGCCCAGGGCGCGGCTTCTGTTACCAGATAGGCCCCAACCGCCATCGCTCCCGCTGCGATCACCGGCCAAGCCGCACGCCCCATCGGATGCGCCACCCCCACCAGCAGGCCCAGCGCGTAAACTGGCAGTGAATACAACCACTGGGGCAGCGGCGCAGGCGGGGCGTAGGAATGCATCGCCCAGAACATCGGCACCGAAATCAGCACCAACGCTACCAAGACCCCAGCCAGCCGCTCCGGCGTTGTCACAAAATGCCCGACAGGTTTCACCAACAGCATCGCTAAAATGATAAACGGCAAGAACCACAAATGGATCGCAGAGCCAACGAACAGCGTCAAGGGATCTTGAAGCACCTGCCATTTGTCAGGCGAATCGGAAACCTTCAAATCGACCAAGCGGAAAAACGCCGCCCAAAACAGCCATGGCAGCAGCAACCTTTCGGCCCGAGAGCGGAAATTATACGCCCCGCCCGCGCGCATGTAGGATTGCATCGCCAGAAACCCGGTCAGCACCAGAAAAAGCCCAAGTGACAGATGCCCGACCCAATCATCCTCCACCGCATAGGCGTGGGCCGCCACGATGCCAAAACAAGCAAGGAAGCGGGCCAGATCAACCGATTGGCGATGATTACTGACTTTACTCATCCCTCGTGGGTAATCCATAACGCCAAAACGATGCAACGGCTTCTATGCGTGCCGACGCGAAACAGATTGTTCGCATTTACCAAGCCTGCCGCCACATATCTGCCATGTTGCTGTGGAAGGCCCGCGGAAAAGCAAGAGGATTCCGGTGCAGTTTCGGTTTGAGACAACCACGATCACGGTGAATATCGCCAACCGCGCCGCCTTATTGGCCGCCGTGGGGCAGCGTTTTGCTGTGCAGGACGGCTTTGCCCTTGCCACGATTAACCTCGATCACTTGGTGAAACTGCGCGCCTCGCCTGCATTCCGCGCAAACTATGCCGCACAAGATTTCGTCGTGGCCGATGGCAATCCGATCGTTTGGCTGTCCCGCCTCGCCCGCCGCCCGGTCGAGCTGGTGCCGGGATCGGATATGGTGATCCCACTGGTGCAGCTGGCGGTGCAATCAGGTCGCCGCGTGGCGCTGATTGGCACCACAGAATCCGCTCTGGCCACCGCCGCCACAGCCCTTGAATCGCAAATCCCCGGTCTGAAAATCGCCCTCAGCATCGCCCCGCCAATGGGCTTTGACCCGCAGAGACCCGAGGCGCGGGCCATCCTCGCCCGCCTTGCAACCGCTGACATCGGCTTCTGCGTCATCGCCTTGCCCGCAGGCAAGCAAGAGGCGCTCGCCGCCCTCGGCCGCAGACTTGCCCCGCATACAGGTTTCGCCAACTTCGGCGCAGGCCTCGATTTTCTCGCAGGCAGCCAAACCCGCGCGCCACGCTGGATGCGCGCCTTGGCGATGGAATGGCTGTGGCGCGCGCTGTCCGACCCACACCGGATGCTGCCGCGCTACATCGCTTGCTTGGCGATCCTGCCGGGCCAGATTATCGCCGCACTGAAATTGCGCTAACTACTTATATTCGATCAGCCCGCGCCTGCGCCCGCGCACCCGGTTGACCCAATAACTCATCACCCCGCGCGCTTCGGCAAACTTGCCCACGACGGTGAAATACCCCCACGCGAAGCCGCCGCGCCGCGCCAACCGCAACATCTGCACAGGATAAATCAGCGCCAAAAGCCAACCCAGCGGATGGGTCAACCCCGCCAAAACCACCAGCACAGGCAGCAGCATCCCCCAGAAAACCGCCCGCCGCACCTCGACAACCCAATGCCGCTCCGGTGCCGTCCCATAGCGCGCCGCGCCCTCGGCAAAGGCATATCCCGCCCGCACCATGCGCCGCCACCACTGACCAAACCGCAGCAGATTTGCATCATGCAAGGTCATCTCGGCGTCGATCCGCCAGACCTCACCGCCCTCGCGCGCCAACCGCAGACACAACTCCGGCTCCTCTCCGGCGATCAGGCTGGCGTCATAGCCGCCCAACGCCTGCACCGCCGCAAACCGCATCAGCGCATCACCGCCGCAGGCCAGCGCCTGACCCACCGCAGTATCCCATTCCATATCCGCCAACCGATTATATACCGAGGCCTCCGGAAAACGCTCGCGCCTGCGCCCGCAGATCACAACCGCCGCCGGATGCACTGCAAACCCCGCCAAGGCCGCCGCAAACCAGCCCACCTGCACTTGGCAATCGCCATCGACAAACTGCACAAACTCCGGCGCATCCAGCACCGCCAGCCCCGCATTGCGCGCCCGCGCCGCCGTGAAGCCAAGCCGCACGTCTAGCGCCACCACCTCGGCCCCCAGCGCCAGCGCAGCCGCCACCGAGCCATCGGTTGAGCCGGAATCCACATAAACCAACCGCCGCACCCGGCCTTGCAACGACTGCAAACAGGCGATCAACCGCGCGCCCTCGTTGCGCCCGATCACCACCGCGTCAATCACTGCATCTTGCATCAAGCACCCCTTAACCTGCTGCCAATCTAAGGCCATGTTTGTGCCTTGGCTATGCCCCGCTGCACATGCAGCATGGCCCGCAAGTCTTTCAATTCGAGGGCAGTTCAGCTATGTATGCGCCTTCTGGTCGGGGGCCCGGACAAATCTTTCATCACGCTGAGCCATGCGGCGCAGTTTTTTGCAGGCTTTGTTCTTCACCACCCCCAGCCTTGGTTGGGTCTTTGTTTAAATGGTTGCGTCCCGGTCCGGCGCAGTTTTGCAGGAGCCTGACCTTCAGATGAGCAGACACAATATCTTGACGTCGCGGCCCACTGGCCCCGCAGATCTGGAGCTTTCGGCCATGACTGCCAACCATACCGGTCCTCGCAAAGACGGCAAAGCCAGCGGCATCTCGGTATTCGGCACGGGCCAGACCACCGCACCACATGATGTCTCGCCCGATCTGATCACTGGACGCGAGATTTTTTCCACCAACCTGCCAGCCCTGTTCAACCCGGCAAGGGTGTGGGAATCGCTCGCCGCCATTCAGACCGACACAAAGTCAAAATCTGGAAACGGTCTGTTTCTCGAAGCATCCAGCCACCCCGCCGCCACCGCCTTCGACATCCTGCGCACCCGGCTGTTGCGCGGTCTGGCCGAAAAAGGCTGGAAGCGGATCGCCGTCACCTCGCCCACCCACGGCTGCGGCAAATCCTTTGTCGCCACCAACCTTGCCTTTTCTCTGGCACGTCGCCCGGCCAGCCGCACCGTGCTGATGGATTTCGATCTGCGCCACCCCGAAATTGCGCAAATTCTTGGCGTCAAAGACGATATCAACCTTGGTGACTTCCTTGCCGGCGAAAAGCCGTTGGAAAGCCAATTCCGCCGCTTTGGCGGCACCCTCGCGTTGGGTCTGAACACCCGTCCAATCAAGCAGGCTTCGGAAACCCTGCACGACCCCGACACCGTCGCAGCCCTGGCCGCGATGATCGAACAGCTTGACCCCGAGGTGGTGATCTACGACCTGCCCCCGGCTTTGGTGAACGATGATCTGCTTGCCCTTGGCCCGTCGCTGGATGCTGTGCTGCTGATCACCGATGGCTCAAAATCCTCACCACAGGAAATCCGCGCCTGCGAGAAACTGTTTGAAGGCCGCATCCCGCTGCTGGGCGTGGTGCTGAACCGCGCGCAAGATTTCAACGCGGGCCGCTACCGCTACGCCAAGAAGTAAATCATGGGTCAAATTCAATCTATTGAAGAACTTATCAGCCTGTTGCTGCGCCGCCGCTGGATGATCATCCTGATCACCATTGCGGGCCTGCTGGCCGCCGTGATCTTCGCCAAATCGCGTCCCGACATCTTTGAGACCGCCGCCGTGATCCAGATTGAGGGCGCGCAGGTCGCCGAACCCACCGCCCAAGGCGCGCAAGTGCAACCCGATGGTGGGGGTGCCGCGCAAATCCTGCAAACCATCGAACAACGCCTGACCACCCGCGACGCGCTGGGTGCGGTGATCGAACGCCACAAGCTTTTCACCGATCAACCACAACTGACCAGCGATGAAAAACTCGTTGCCCTGCGCAGTGCGGTCACTTTCCAAGCCGTTGACAGCGCCGGGGGCCAAGCTTTTGGCCAAGGCCGCAGCATTTCGGCGATCATCATCTCGGTCCGTTTCGGTGATCCCGCAACTGCCGCCGAACTCGCCAATGATTTTGCCCAAGGCATCCTTGACCAAAGCGCCGCTGGCCAGCGCGACCGTGCCGACAAGAACGTCGCCTTCTTCAAGGAAGAAGAAGCCCGCATCTATGAGCAGATCGCCAAGCTGGAAGATGACGTGACTGCGTATAAAAACGCCCATGCCGATGCGATGCCGACCTTGTCCGATGCCCGTCGCGATGAAATCGTCAGCCTCGCCGATGATCTGCGCCAAGCCACGCAAGACCTCGTCGGCCTGCAAGGCGAGCAAGCCGCCATCGCGGCAAAGCAACAGCAGCGCGAAACCGACAAGCGCCGTCTGGATGATATAGCCACGCAAATCGACGTACTGAACGCCCAGATCGCCTCGATCAATGCCCGCAAAGCCGCTGTCGAAACCGCCCTCGCCGCCACGCCCGAGGTGGAGCGAGTCTTGGCCGGATATGATCGCCAGCTTCAGCAGTTGCAGGGCCAATACGACAACGTCACGCAGCGCATGGCCGAAGCCGAAACCACCCAACGCCTCGCCGAGCGTCAGCAGTCCGAGCGTTTCACCTTGCTCGACCGCGCCTTGTCGCCAGAATACGCCACCGGCGGCGGCAAAAAGAAGATCGCGATAGCTGGGGCCATCGCCAGCCTGCTCGGGGCCATAGCCCTCGCCTTTCTGCTGGATCTCGCCAAACCCGTGGTGCGCACCGCCGCCCAGATGCAGCGGCAACTTGATCTGGAACCCGTTGTCTGCATCCCCGAAATCCGCGCCCCGAAAGGCCGTGTCGGCAGCGCAGCCCTGCGCCTGATCGACGATCCGAAACGCCCGATCTTCGGCCTGCCGCGCTTTGCCGTGCTGGCAGCAGCGACGACCTTGGCGCTGGTGCTTATGGCGGCTTTCGTCGCATGAAGCGGCAAGAGGTCTAATGGCTGCGCAAGCAACCGGTATGCCTGATACAAAGCCATCTTGGCAGCACACTTTGGGGTTAATGATTAGCTGGAACACAGCGCGCTAGCGTCAACCACAACATATTGTGGTTTCGCCAAAGCCAAACTATCAAAAACCACAAGTCATTCCCAGCTGGGAAGGCTCTCCACCTGCCAAAGCCTGCATTGATCTTATGAAAAACCCGCCCCGTGTCCAGGGGCGGGCCTCTTGATCGGCGAAAATCTCAATACCCGGTGCCGTGCACCACAACACCCACCGTTGCAGCCAGCACCTTCACATCGGTCAGCAACGACAGATCAGCCTCATAGTCATCATCGTACTGAGCCCGCGCCTCAAACGTCGTGCGGTTGCGCCCCGTGGTCTGCCAATAGCCGGTGATACCCGGCCGCAGCGCGTAATAGGCTTGCCCCGGATACAGGCTCTGCTGGCTGATCATCATCGGGCGCGGCCCCACCAGACTCATATCGCCCACCAGCACGTTCCACAGCTGTGGCAACTCATCCAGCGATGATTTGCGCAGGAACTTCCCCATCCGGGTGATGCGCGGATCTGCCTTCAGCTTTTGCGTGCTGTCCCACTCCATGCGCATATCGGGGTTAGAGGCTAAGAATTCCTCCATCCGCTCATCCGCATCGCGCACCATCGAGCGCAGCTTCCACATCCGAAACCGCTTGCCGCCCTTACCGACCCGCATCTGGGTGTAGAATGGGCTTCCACCATCACGCGCCACCAGAACCGCAGCAATCGCCACAATCGGCAACACCGCAGGGGCCGCCAGCACAATCGCCGTGATGTCAAAGGCGCGTTTGAAAAACCCCCTGTACGGCCCGCGCGCCGTTGGGGTGGCCACGATCAGCGATGCCGCTGAGGTATCGTCAGCCCCACTTGCGGATTGAGCCGAAGCAGATCGGAAATTGTAGAATTCTCTGTAACTGATCGTCATTGCGCATCACCAAACGACATAATGACACCACCGTCCCGCCCCACCATCTCGTGAGTTTCAGGAAACAAACCAAACGCCGGTTGCCCGGATTCGATTCAAAACCAGCAGTTCATTTGCCGCACTTACCAAGTACGCCCCCGTAGTCAATTTAGCCGTTTCAAAGGGTGCTTGGCGACAGCTATTGAGAGGGTGCGAACGTATTTAAGCCACTTTAACCAAGATATTTTGCCATATTGCCGCCATGATCTCGCCATGTTTCAAACCAGCGCAACCTTGACGTGAAACGATGAAACGCCTCTCCGCCGCAAGTGCACAGTGAATACGGCAGCGCAGCATCGGCGTGCGAATCACCCGGCGCGCGGTAGGCTTGGCGGTGCATCTGCAACACCAAGCTATTGTTTCGACTAAATCACCAATGCCGCGCGACGCTCAAAAGCGCCCGTCATCCTGTCGGCCCAAACTGAGTGCTGCAAATGCCATAGTCGCCAGCATCCCCCCCAAAGCATAGGACAACAACGCTTGCGTCAACCCACTGCCATGCGCAAGCGAGACCACCAAAGCAGTCGTTCCACCCGAAATCGCACTGAACAGCACTCCGACAATCATCTTCCACCACGCTTTATCAGACTATTCCTGACAGGATCAGTTTTACAGGATTCCGAAACAATGCTAGCGAAAAATGCAAAAAATTTGCTGGGACGCTACAAATTTCAACCCTGACGTGAGGATTACCTACTTACTCGGAAACAATCCCCAGTAAATATCGGCCATAATCGTTCTTTTTGAAAATATCAGCCCGCGCCAGTAGCGCGGCTTTATCAATCCAACCCGCGCGATAGGCGATCTCATCCGGGCAGCCCACCTGCAAACCCTGCCGCGCCTCAAGCGTGCGTACGAAATTGCCGGCGTCCAGCAAACTGCCATGCGTGCCGGTATCCAGCCAAGCAAAGCCCCGGCCCATTTTTTCCACCGTCAAACTGCCCTCGGCACGGTAGATCTCTAACAGATCGGCGATCTCCAATTCGCCGCGCGGTGAAGGCTTCACCCGCGCCGCCAATTCCGGCGCGCGACCATCCAGATAATACAACCCGGTTACCGCGTAATTTGACGGCGGCACCTCGGGCTTCTCGATGATCGCCTGCACATTTCCCTGCGCATCAAACTGCACCACGCCATAGCGCTCAGGGTCCGACACGCGGTAGCCGAACACCGTGCCGCCCATCGTTTTTGCGGCAGCCGAGGCCAAAATCTCGGGCAGGCCATGGCCAAAGAAAATATTGTCGCCCAACACCAGCACACTCGCCGCGCCGTCTAGAAAATCCTTGGCCAACAGATAGGCCTGCGCCAAACCATCAGGGCTGGGTTGCACGATGTAAGTTAAGCACAGCCCCCATTGGCTGCCATCTCCCAACAACCGGATGAACTGATCCTGATCGTCCGGCGTGGTGATGATGGCAATCTCGCGCACCCCGCCCAACATCAGCACCGACAGCGGATAATAGATCATTGGTTTGTCGTATATCGGCAGCAGCTGCTTCGACACCCCCATGGTGATCGGCCACAACCGCGTGCCAGAACCGCCCGCCAGAATGATACCCTTGCGCGTCATACTGCCAACTCCTGCAAAATCTTGTCCAAACCAACCCGCCACTCCGGCCGCGCAATGCCAAATGCCGCCAATCCGCTGCAATCGAGCCGCGAGTTTAGCGGGCGCTTCGCGGGCGTCGGATAAGCGCTTGACGGGATGTCATGCACCACACAAGCCAAACCCGCCCGCGCCATGATCTCGCGTGCAAAATCGGCCCAAGAGCAATCCGGCCCACCCGCAAAATGCTGCACCCCGCCCGGCTTGCCTGCACGCAAGCCCGCCGCCATCACATACAAGGCATCGGCAATATCCGCCGCAGGCGTCGGTCCGCCGATCTGATCCGCCACCACGTTCAGACTGTCCCGCTCAGCCCCCAACCTGCACATAGTCTTGACGAAATTGCTGCCATGCGCCGAGACAACCCAAGACGTCCGCAGGATCACATGTACCCCACCCGCCGCCTGCACGGCCTGTTCACCCGCCAACTTGGTCCGCCCATAAGCTCCCAAGGGCGCTGTCGGATAATCCACGCCAAACGGAGCCTGTCCCGCGCCATCAAACACATAATCCGTCGAGATATGCAAAAACGGCAAGCTCCGCGCCGCACAGGCCCGCGCGATAGCACCCGGAGCCTCGCCATTCACGATCCAAGCCGCCGCTTCCTCCGCCTCGGCACGATCCACCGCCGTCCAGGCCGCCGCGTTGATCACCACATCCGCGTCAGACGCCATCACCGCTGCCGCACAAGCCGCAGGGTCCGCCAAATCAGCTTGACCGCGCCCCAAAAACTCCGCCGTAAGCCCCAAAGGCAACCGCCGCGCCAATTCCCGCGCCACTTGGCCCGTCTGCCCAAAAACCAAAACTTTCACAGCCACCCCCACGATTTTCGCGCGAAAATCGCCCCGGAATTCGCGCGAATTCCGATCACGCTTTCACCCCCAACCGCACACCGACGCCCGCGCGCGCCTGCAACGGCTGCCACCAAGCCTCATTGTCCAGATACCATTGCACGGTCTTTTCCAGACCTTCCTCGACCGTCACCGATGGCCGCCAGCCGAGTTCTTCCCGAATACGCGAAGGATCAATCGCATAGCGCGCATCATGGCCGGGGCGGTCCGACACATAGGTGATCTGATCGGCATAAGATCCCGAGGCTTTTGGCCGCTTGGCGTCGAGTATCCCGCACAGAGTCCGCACCAGTTGCAGGTTACTGCGCTCATTTTCGCCGCCGATGTTATAGCTGCGCCCGAGCTGGCCCTTTGCCACCACCAACAGCAAAGCGTCGGCGTGATCTTCGACATAAAGCCAGTCACGCACGTTCGAGCCATCGCCATAAATCGGCAACGGCTTGCCCGCCAAAGCGTTCAAAATCACCACCGGCACCAGCTTTTCCGGGAAATGGAACGGCCCGTAATTGTTCGAGCAATTCGTCAGCACCACCGGCAGGCCATAGGTTTCATGCCAGGCTCGCACCAGATGATCGCTGGCGGCTTTGCTGGCCGAATAGGGGCTGCGCGGGTCGTAAGACGTGTCTTCGGTAAACTGCCCCTCCGCCCCCAGCGAGCCGAACACCTCATCCGTGCTGATATGGTGAAAACGGAAGCCCGCAGGCTTGCCCGCGCCCTGCCAATAGGCCCGCGCCGCCTCCAGCATGTTATAGGTGCCGTTGATATTGGTCAGGATGAAATCCCCCGGCCCATCAATCGAGCGATCAACATGAGATTCAGCCGCCAGATGCATCACCACATCCGGGCGGTGCAGCGCGAATATCTCATCCAACCGCACGCGATCCCGAATATCCGCCTGCTCAAAGCTGTACAGGTTCGAGCCCGACACGCTCGCCACATTCTCCAGACAGGCCGCATAGGTCAGCGCATCCAGATTGACCACCTCATGCCCGCGCGATACCGCCAACCGCACCACCGCCGAGCCGATAAAGCCAGCCCCACCCGTCACCAGAATCTTCATGCCTGAGCCCATTCAAAAGGTGACACCACGTGGCGCAACAACGGTGCCACCGCATCCTTGCCCGACAGCACCGGAAGGCCCGACAACCCCCAATCAATGCCAATCTCGGGATCATCCCAACGTACGCCACCGTCACAGTCCGGCGCATAGACATCGGTGCATTTATACTGCACCTCGGTGTTCGGCACCTTCGTTACGAACCCATGCAAAAACCCCTTCGGCACCAGCAACTGCCGCCCATTCGCCGCCGACAACTCCACCCCAACCCAAGCCCCGAACGTCGGCGACCCCCGCCGGAAATCCACCGACACATCAAAAATCACCCCCGCCGTACAACGCACCAGCTTATCCTGCGCCCGTGGTGGAGCCTGATAATGCAGCCCACGCAGCGTGCCCGCCTGCGCCGACATCGAGTGGTTGTCCTGCACAAAGGCCAAGTCCAGCCCTGCCCCTGCCAGCGCCGCCGCATTCCACGTCTCGGAAAACCAGCCGCGATCATCGCCAAATCGCTTCGGCGTGACGATCAACACCCCCGCCAGCGCCGTTTCTTCAATCTGCATATCTCAAACCCATTCGCACATCCGCCGCCAAGCTTTACCGCAAGCGCGCGGCTTGTCACAGACCGGATTGCGGCCCTACAGCATCCCCAGCATATCGGAATTGACCCAAAACGCCAAAACCACCAGCAGAGCCGCCAAACCGAACAGCACCACATCGTTGAGCGGGTCCCAAGCCCGATGCTTGCGCGCCAGCAAAATCACCGCCGGATGCAGCGCAAGCAAGGCCAAAGCCTGCGCCAACAACGCGCCCTCCAAGCCGCCATGGGTGATGCCGATCAGAAACGCCACCGTCTGCACCAAGGCCTTCAACGCCTGCAGCCAGAAGTAATTCCGCCCATCACCCGCAGCCAAAGCCGACTGATCATAGGTGATACCGATGGTTTCCGGCATCTGGATCAGCGCCACCATCACCACGATGAACCCCGCCGCCGCATAGCGCGCGTCATACATGATGCCGACCAAGGGCACACCAATCACAGCCAAAAACCCCAGCAGCAGCAGCGTTCCGCCCGAAATCGCCCAGCGCAGCTTGCGCATCTTGGCAAAATTTGCTGCGGAATCAGCCGGGTGATGATCGCGGTACAGCGGTATCATAATCCGGCTGTTCACCGCCCGCGCCAGCAGCAGTGGGAAGGACGCAAGGAAATAACCGATGTTATAAACCCCCAACTTCTCAAGGCTCAGATAATGCCCGAAGATCGCCTTATCGCCCTGCGACAGCGCAAAGCCGCAGGCGGTTGACATGAAGATCCACTTGCCGAAATGGATCAACTCATGCCCCGCCGATTTATCCCAATGAAACCGATTGGCAGGCCCCGGCAAATACATCCATGTCAGCACCAACTTGGCCAAAGACCCGACAATCGCCCCAACCACCAGCCCCCAGACCGAATGAGTCATCAGCGACAACACCACCATCGCCACAATCCCAATCGCCTGTGCGATCAGATCCAGCAGTGTGACCTTGCCCAGCAGCAAATGCCGCGTCGCCGTATCAATCCGCGTCGGATTAAACCCCGAGATGAACAGTGAAATCCCGGCCACGGGCAGCAGATATTTCAACTCTGGCGCATGATAGAAACTCGCCAGCGGCCAAGCCAGGCCACACGTCACCAGCCACAGCATCGTGCCACGAAAGGCGTGAATGGTGAACGCCGTGTTCAGAAAATCGGGATCATCGCCGCGCTTGTTCTGCGCAATCGAGGCCGAAACCCCGACATCCGAGAACATCACCATGCCGACCAGCACCACCGACACCAGCGCCATCACGCCAAACGCATCCGGTGCCAGAATCCGCGTCAGAATCAGGTTCGATCCCAGCCGCATCACCTGCGTCAGCGCGTAAGACCCGGCCGTAAACGCCGATCCACGCAGCGCGCGCGCAAACAAACTTCGTCCCGCCGGTGCGGTCCCATTCAGCTCAGACATCAAGCAAACCCTTTAAGACTTCGTCGCGACCCTAGGCGGATGTATGTGAAGCGTCAATGAAGGCAGATTTGGCAACAATCTAGGCGCGAAATCGCTGAATTTGCCTTACTCTTGCCAAAAGCTCTGCCTATTGACCAAGGCTAAGACCCAATTCGGTGCCGCCATGCAAATTGCCTACCTGATCAACACCTATCCAAAACCCTCGCACACCTTCATTCGTCGCGAAATTGCGGCGCTAGAGGGGCTTGGCTGGCAGGTTCACCGCTTTGCCATGCGTTCCGACCGCGCGGCGCTGGTCGATCCGGTGGATTTCATCGAAGATGACAAGACCGAACATGTGCTGGAAATCGGTGGCAAGAATCTCCTGCGTTCCAGCCTCGGCTGGATGATCAAACACCCGAAACAGGCACTCGCAGGTCTTGCGATGGCGATCCGCTGCGGCACAAAGGGCAAATCCGGCGGCCCCGGCACCGGCGGCATCCCGCGCCATTTGATATATCTGCTGGAAGCCGCCCATATCGCCCGACGCGCCAATGAACTGGGCATCGCGCACATCCACGCGCATTTCGGCACCAACTCCGCCACCGTCGCCATGCTGGCCCAAGCGCTCGGCGGCCCCGGCTTCAGCTTTACCGTCCACGGCCCGGAAGAATTCGACGCCCCCCGCGCCTTTTCCTTTCCCGAGAAAATCGCCCGCGCCCGCTTCACCGTCGCGATCTCCAGCTATTGCCGCAGCCAGTTGTTTCGCTGGAGCCAAATCCCCGAATGGCCAAAAATCAAAGAGGTGCATTGCGGCGTTGACACCTCTGGCTACCCCGCCCCCGCCCCAATGCCCGAAGGCGGCCCGCATCTGGTCGCCATTGGACGGCTATGTGAGCAAAAAGGCTTCCCCGTCCTGATCGAAACCATGGCCATCGCCGCCAAACGCCTGCCTGGTCTGACCCTGACGATCTGCGGCGACGGCGAACTCCGCGCACTGATCGACAGTGAAATCGACCGCCACGGCATCAAAGACCGCATCCACATCGCCGGATGGGTGGATGAGGCCGGCGTGCGCGCCGCCATCGCAGCCGCCCATGCGTTGATCCTGCCCTCGCTCGCCGAAGGCCTGCCGATGGTGGTGATCGAGGCGATGGCCTGCGGTCGCCCGGTGATTTCCACCTGCATCAACGGTGTGCCTGAACTACTGACGCCGAAAGAAGGCTGGCTCGTCCCCGCAGGCGACCCCGCCGCTTTGGCCGATGCGATCGTCGAGTTGTCCAACACCTCCAATGAGATTCTTGCGCAAATGGGTTTGGCCGCCCGCGCCCGCGCCATGGCCCGCCATGACGGCAACACCGAAGCCGCCAAACTCGCCGTGCATTTCACCGAGGCGTTGAAATCCGTGGCCGTGGCCGACCACCCCTTTCACACCGAAACCGTGAACCACGCATGACCTACACCATCATCTGCGCCAGCCACAGCGACGAAATCCTCAATGCCAACCTCGCGCGCTCTCCGATGATCGCCGAAGGCACCGTGCCCCTGCATCTGGAACGCGACGCCCCCTCCGCCGCCGTGGCCTACAACCGCGCCATCGACGCCACCGATGCCGAGATTCTGATCTTCGCCCACCACGATGTCTACCTGCCGCGTGGCTGGGAAAAATTGCTCACCCGCCGCCTGCGCGAATTGCAAGCACATGACCCCAACTGGGCGCTTTACGGCCCGTTCGGCGTGGGCCTAGATGCCAGCCACATCGGGCCGGTCTGGTCCTCCAGCATCGGCCTGATCGTCGGCCGCGTCCCCACCACCCCCGCAGAAGTGCAAAGCTACGACGAAATGGTCATCGTGATGCGGCGAAGCGCCAACCTGCGCTTCGATGAATCCCTCCCCGGCTGGCACATGTATGGCACCGATATCGTCACCACTGCTCGCACCGCTGGCCTGCACGCCTATGCAGGCGCGCTGCCAACCATCCACAACGACCGCTACCACGACCATCTGCGCGACGATTTTGTTGAAAGCTACACCGCGATGCGTCACAAATGGCGCGACCATCTGCCCCTGCGCACCCCGATCATCAAAATCAGCAAATCCGGCCTGCATCTTTATAAAAACCGCTGGCAAGACTACCGATCCGAGACATTCCGCGCCAACATGTCGGTCGGCATCGCGCACCCGCCGGAATATCTCGCCTCGCTCTGTGGCTGGTCCGACCTGACCGCTTCAGCTTAAGTCAAACAAGATTAAAATTTGCGTCCCGCCCCGCGGCCTCGCCCCTTCGGGTCTTGGCCGCTTAAGACTTTCACATTGGTCTAAATACTCCCGCCGGAGGCATCCGAGGCCAATGTCGGATGCCTCCGGCGGGAGTATTTCAAAAAGAGCAATACAAACAGGGCGCTAAATCATCCCGCGCAGTTTAGCTGCAACCGCTTCAGCCAGCATGGCATGTTCGGACTGATCGAAATGGACACCATCCAGTGGGCTGACCTTGATCACCTGACCCGCATCGAGAAACTCAATCCCGCGCGCCTGCGCCAAATCCGCATACATTGGCGGTAAAGCCTGCGAGCGTGCAGCGCCGCCCCAGAATTCATGCCTAATCGGCCCGACCTCAACCACCGGAGTTGGACACACCAACAACACCTTGAACCCGCCATGCCGCTCCTGCATCACCCGGTGCTGGGCGATATCCAAAAGACCGGCGATGCCGCCCACCACCGCCTCTGGTGTCGAGGTAAACCGCGCCTTCACATCATTGGTCCCCAGCATCAGCACCAGCACATCCAGTGGGCCGTGGCTTTCCAGCGCAATCTTCAGCCCGACCTGCCCGTTCATCTGCGCGCCCATGATCGGATCATCGAACTGCGCCGTGCGTCCCGGCAGGCCTTCCTCGATCACCTCACAGCCCAAAGCCGCCTGCAAGCGGGAAGGCCAGCGCACGCCCATGCCGTAACGCTGATACCGCGCGAGATCGACAATCGGCGGCGTTCCATGCGTGTTGCTGTCGCCAAAGCACATCACTACCGGCATCTGTTCCCCCCATTTTGCGCCACGCTAAGGCCCGCCCCGACCAGCGTAAACCCCCTTCCCCTTTCGCCCCCGGCCCCCCATATATACGCCAACCCTAAAAACTTTGAGGCTTTCCATGTTCGGCACCCCCACCGCCCCCGCACCTACAGCCCCTACCGAAGCCCTAATCACTGACGGGTCAGAGGTCACCTTCCTGCAAGACGTGATCGAGCCATCACAAACCACCCCGATCATCGTCGATTTCTGGGCACCATGGTGCGGCCCCTGTAAAACCCTCGGCCCCGCCTTGGAAGCCGCCGTGACCGCCGCCAAAGGCCGGGTGCGGATGGTGAAAATCAATGTCGATGAAAACCAGACCCTCGCCGCCCAGCTGCGCATCCAATCCATTCCCGCCGTCTTCGCCTTCTTCCAAGGCCAGCCGGTGGACGCCTTCCAAGGCAATGTCGCCCCGTCCGAACTCAAACGCTTCGTCGACAAACTCGCAGCCTTGGGGCCAGAGCCGGACAATGGCCTCGCCGATGCCATCGCCGCCGCTGAAACCATGCTGGATGACGGTGAATACGCCGATGCCGTAGAAACCTTCACCGCCATCCTTGAAGAAGAGCCCGAAAATGCCGTCGCTTACGCGGGCCTGATCCGCGCCCATCTGGCCCTTGGCGATCTTGATCTGGCTGAAACCCTGATCACCACCGCCCCCGGAGCGCTTGCCAAAGCCAAAGAGGTAGACTCGACCCGCGCCATGCTTGATCTTGCCCGTCAAGCGGCTTCTGCTGGCCCCGAAGATGATCTGCGCGCCGCCCATGCTGCCGATCCGAAAAATCCGCAGATCCTGTTCGACCTCGCCACAGCACAACACGCCAATGGCAAGGTTGAGGAAGCCATCAGCACCCTGCTTGATCTGTTCAAACTGGATCGCGACTGGAACAACAACGCCGCCCGCACGCAGTTGTTCACCATCTTTGATGCCCTCAAACCACAAGACCCCATCGTTCTGGCAGGCCGCCGCCGGCTGTCGTCAATGATCTTTGCCTAATGCGGATGGCACACTAGCTAGAGGGCATGATGAAGCAAACCGACCTGCCCGACACCCTGCCGCTGTTCCCGCTGCCCGGCGCGCTGCTCTTGCCGCGCGCCCGCCTGCCGCTGCATATTTTCGAGCCGCGCTACCTCGCGATGCTGGAAGATTGCATGAAGACACCGCACCGCCTGATCGGCATGATCCAACCGCGTGAGGCGCCGAACGGCGAAAAACGCCTCTCGGCCATTGGCTGCGCTGGTCGGCTGACCGGGTTCTCTGAGACCGAAGATCATCGCTATATGATCACCCTCACCGGCATCTCGCGCTTCCGCCTGCGGGCAGAAGTCGAAGGCTTCACCCCCTACAGCCGCGCCCATATTGATTGGCAACCCTTCGCCCGCGATCTGGGCCGCGAGGAATCCGACAAGGATTTCAACCGCGAACCCTTCCTTGCCCTGCTCGCCCGCTACTTTGCCACCCGCGATTTGGGCACCGATTGGAGCGGGATCAAAGCCGCCGACACCGAACTTTTGATCAACTCGCTGTCGATGCTGCTGCCCTTCGCCCCCGAAGACAAACAAGCACTGCTCGAAGCCCCGTCGCTGATCACCCGCCGCGAAACCCTCGTCACCCTTCTGGAAATCGCGCTGCACTCCGACGGCCGCGATGAGACCTTGCAATGACCGACACGCCCGCCCCACTGCACGACCGCCGGATGCTAGAGGCCTTGGTCTGCCCCGTCACCCAAGCCGTGCTGACCTATGACGCCGAAAAGCTGGAGCTGATCTCGAAAGCCGCCCATCTGGCGTTCCCGATTAGGGACGGGATTCCGATCATGCTGGTGAGTGAGGCAAGGGCGGTGGAGTGAAGGATTATCCGCGCTCATTGAACTTAATCACGGCTCTATATCCAATGGATATTAAAGATGCTGTGAGCAAGAATAGAAACACCCCAAATAGTGATGACATTCCTACTGCTGCAAGAATAGACCCGAAGTAGGCTTTATCAACCGAAGTGCCAGTAGATGGGACGTAGGCTACTGGGGCAAACATAAAAATCACAACAGAGCATACCGCGAACAAGGCTGGACGGCTCTGTTGCACAAATCGTGAGGGATTCCCTGCGTGACTGCAAGGTGTTAGTCGCAGGGTATGAGCAAACCTGCACCTCCGACCTACCGCACGACGAACTGGCGCTCTTACAACGCC